>CAZFQG010000001.1:0-35563 GCA_964520785.1 uncultured Planctomycetaceae bacterium
GCATGGCTTTATGGACGATCTTGCCAACTGCCGGCGGTATTTCCAGCCCATGGTGGTGCAGAGGCTTGACATCCAAAAGACGCTGTTTCGACATCCGGGCGATACGGTCGCGGGTTTCCGCGAGTGCCGGCTCACCACAGAGCATGTGGTAGAAAATGCACCCAAGGAAATAGATGTCGCTGCGCGAGTCGTTCGCCCGAACGCCGGTCGCCCTCTCCAGGGCTGCGTAGTCGATCGTTCTCGCGTGGTTGAAATCGGTCGCCGTATCTTCGAAGGTTTCGTCAATTCCGGCCAGCCCGAAATCGACGATTTTTGCTCTGCCCCGGCTGGAAATAAGAACATTGCTGATCTTGAGGTCGCGGTGCGTCACTCCCTTTTCAAACGCGTGCTGCAGGCCCGACGCGATATCCGCCGTCAAACGGATCGCCTCCAGCATGGCGAGCCGACCTCGGACCTTGATGAATTCCTTCAGACTCCGCCCCTCGACGAATTCCATCACCAAATAGTGGGTGCCACGGTGAGACTGAACCTCGTAAATCGGGACGATATTCGGGTGCCGGAGGGTTTTTCCGATTTCACCCTCGCGCATGAACGGTCCGTAGTTCTTCGGCTCCTTGCTATACCGAGCCCTGAGAACCTTAACCGCGACGACGCGACCGGTATCTTTGTGCGCGGCGCGAAAAACCCGAGCGAACGTCCCCGCCCCGACCAGATAAAGGACTTTGAAATCCCCGTACCAGAATCCGTGTTTCCGTTCACTCAGAAGCTGCCCCACCTGATAATTGGTGAGAATTTCACGCCGCACAAGACGCTGGAGGAACGTGTCCACGTCCACGTCACGGCTTCCCAATTCACCCCAGATCTGTCGCAGCCGACGGTCGTCGATCAACCCCAAGTCGAAGACCCTCTGGGCCATTTTTTCCGCCGTTACCTGGCTCATTCAGGAGGTTCCACCGTACGTCAATCGTTTGCTAACGAAAAGCTATCCCTATCTTATTCCGAAGTGAGGATCGACGCAAGGGAGAGTATTCCGGACGCGATGCGAACCAAAAGGTCTTCTCCCAACGGCAGGGCATATCTTCAGTGAAGAAGATGAAAAGATGCGTTTCTTAATTGAAAAAAAAGGCACCCCCCTCATAGGCTAGAGAACCATTGGATACATGAAGTTTGCTCCATCAGTCGACGGATTGATAGTCGATAGCCAAACGGCCAGGGCGAAAATCGCGACAACGACAAGAAAGGCGATTACGAAATAGAGACGATCCTTTCGCAGTTGCTCGCGGTCTTTAGACCCGCCTCCGGTGGAGGAATTATGCGGAGAATTCTGTGGTACGGTAGCCATGGCATTTCTCCTTACAAATCGGGGTTCAAGGATCAATTGAAGTAATCACGCCTCAATTAAAGTATAGGAAACGATTAGCCCCCTTTTGTAGTGGAGTATTCGTGCAACGTTGGATTTGCCGCCGTTTTTCGTCGCAAGGGCCCGCATAGAAACGGTTTCCGGCATATCCGTACCGCGAAAAAGAGACCCTCGCCGAAAACGCCGAGGTGGACACCTCGCTCGGCGAAGAAAAGACTTAAAGGTACCCCCCCCGAGCTATCGATTCCGGCCCGGAAAATGTGACCGAGCGGTAGATTTGTATGCGCCGCTCGTCTAAGTGGGTGATGTTCCCTCGACCCACTCGGCGCCGAACGTGCCCACCGTCATTCGGCGGAGGATTTCCTTGCCGGACAGCCTGACGTGCAGGAAGGCGGATCGAACAGCATGACCCTTGAGAGGGGTGGAGTCGAAATCGAGGAGGGACATCTCCTGGATCGACTTCACCTTCAGCCGACGAGCACCGCCGAGGTTGCAGTCGGCCTCGCCGCCGACCGCGGAAAACCACGTATCCCGGGTGATGGGAAGGCGGAGAGACTCGCCCTTCGCCAGGGAGGTGAGGACAAACAGGATGACGATCAAGGCTCGCGAAACCATGGCCGTGACTCCGAAGCGACCACGCGTCCCCCTCTCATTGTACGCTAGGTCGTGCGGCGAGGAATGTGGAAGAATGGACTCTTCAGGTGTCGCCGTGCGGACCGGCGCCGAGTTCCGTCTCCTTGAAGCGTAGCCAAAACGCCGAAACGAAGCACGCCGCGTTGAAATCGGCGCCGGGAGCACTTTTCGAAGGCTGTGCTCACGGAATCCGCCGTGCCCTTGGCCCCCTTCGGCGCCGGTGTTCGGTGCCGCCCGAGAGTTGCCAAAACTGTTCAACTCTTCCGCGATTTGTATTATTCCGAGAAACGTGTTACGATGCCGCTGCGCGATCCGGTTAGGCTTTTTGGGGTCGCGCCCTGAAGGAAAGGCCGCCGTTCGGCGGGCCGTGCGGCAGGCAGCCGGACCTTTGGCTTCGAGCGATACGGCGGGCGGATGATAAGACTGAATAGGAGATTCACCGATGGCGAAAACGATGTTCGCGAGGGCGTTGCCGTTCGTGACGGCGTCATTTCCACCGCCCGGAGCGTTTGCCCGCTCCGACGGGAGCGTTGAATGGACCGTCTGGGCACCTGATTCGCGGAGCGTGGACCTAATCCTTTTCCGTAAGGGAAAGCAGGTCGAGTATCCGATGACCCGGGATGAATTCGGGCATTTTTCGGCGCGATTGTCGGGCATCTACGACGGCGCGCGGTACGCATTCCGGCTCGAAGAGGATACGCTTCCCGATCCCGCATCCCGTTGGCAACCGGAGGGGGTCCATGCGCCGTCCGCGGTCTTCGTTCCGGATTTGTTCGACTGGTCGGACCACGCCTGGATCGGCATTCCTCGGGAGGAACTGGTTCTCTACGAAATGCACGTCGGAACGTTCACCCCGGAGGGGACGTTGGACGCGGCGATCGACCGGCTTGCCGAGCTAAAGGACCTGGGTGTCACGGCGGTGGAATTGATGCCGCTGGCGCAGTTCGCCGGAGAGCGGAACTGGGGCTACGACGGCGTCTATCCGTATGCCGTGCAGAACACCTACGGCGGCCCGAGGGCACTCCAGCGATTCGTCGACGCGGCGCACGGCGCCGGGCTGGCCGTGTTTCTCGACGTCGTCTACAACCATCTTGGGCCCGAAGGCAATTATCTTGCGCGCTTCGGTCCGTACTTCACCGACCGGTACAAGACTCCTTGGGGCGAGGCGGTAAACTTCGACGGCCCCCGAAGCGACCCGGTGCGAACGTTCTTCGTCGAGAACGCCAAGGCGTGGATTCGCGATTTCCACCTTGACGGCCTGCGACTGGACGCGGTTCACGCGATCCTGGATTCCGGTGCCCGGCACATCCTCGCCGACATCCGCCAGGCGGTAAAGGAAGCGGGCGACTCGCAATCGCGAAGCGTCTACGCGATCGCGGAGACCACGCAGAACGACGTCCGGCTGATCGATCCGCGAGAGCGTCACGGCTACGCGCTTGACGGCGTCTGGAACGACGATTTTCACCACGCCGTCCGTGCCGTGCTGACGGGGGAACGCGATGGATACTACCAGGATTTCGGACACCCCGAGCACTTGGTCAAGAGCCTCAACGACGTCTTCGTCTACGACGGCTACTACAGTCCGTTCCGGCGCCGATGCCACGGGAGCAAAGTCGGCGACCGGGACCGCCGCCGGTTCGTCACCTTCGTCCAGAATCACGATCAGGTCGGCAACCGCGCAATGGGAGATCGATTGTCGACCCGCATGCCGCCGGCCGCGAATCGGCTCGCGTTGGGCCTGCTGATGATCAACCCCTGCGTTCCCCTGCTATTCATGGGGCAGGAATACGGCGAACGACGCCCGTTTCCGTTCTTCACGTCGTTCAGCGATCCGGAACTGGTCGCAGCGGTCCGGGAGGGCCGGCGCCGGGAATTCGCCTCGCTCGACTTTGAATGGGACGCGGAGATTCCCGACCCGGATGCCGTCGAGACGTTTCTCTCCGCGAAGCTTTCCTGGGAATGGCCCGAGGGTTCCGAAGCGGCCCGGTTCCGGAGGCTCGTCCGCGATCTTCTGCTGGCCCGGAAAGAGTGGGCCCCCCTGGTCGAAGGGACGCGTCCGTATGCGACTCTTCTGGAATCGGCGCGCAGGGACGAAGCACCCCTCGGGCCGGCCGGGGTCGTTCTGGTGATCCAACACGGAATCGGGCAATCCCTTCTGGCACCGGCGAATCTCGGACCCGAGCCGGTTCCCCTTCCCCCGGCGATCATCGAGGGTCGCGACCTGTTGCTAAGCACCGAATGGAAACGCTACGGCGGTGAACGGGGGTACTCGGCGCGCGGTGATCTCGATCCTTACGAAATGGCATTCTTCGGCCGAAAGGAGTGAACTGCATGAAGAAGGACCGATTGGGGCAAACCACGCCAGGTTTTTCGGGAACTCGGCGATCCCGGTGAAAAGCCGAGTAGTGCCGACCGTAATACCGGCATATCCGCGAAATCCGCCGGCGCGACAGGGATGTTTTTCCAAGTTTTCAATTGAATGTTTTGTCGCGTCCCGTCGATTCGTTGTATGTAATCAAGGGCGAGAAGTTTCAAGTCGCCCCGCTCTAGTCTTTGGAACCTTCTCGGCGTTGTTTGCGTACCCGGTATGAACCCCCGGCTCACTCATCTGTTGAGTGCGATATTGGAAGTAGAAAAATGAAAAGCACCCCACCGCTCGGTGACCGAATCTTTACGGCAATCTCACGAAACTCGCAGCTCGCGGGTCGAAATCTCCGGTTCGAAAGCCATGATGGCTGCGTGACAATGCGGGGTGAAGTTCCAAGTTACTATCAAAAGCAGCTTTTCCAGGAGACGATACGCTATCTCGAAGGCGTGGAACGCATTGAAAACGACCTGTGCGTCCCGTGTTCCTGGTGAGCGTCCCGTGTTCCGTTGGGCAGGGAGTGATTCCAAGGGAACCAACGACCAACTCCGGACGAACCGTTTATTCACGCAACCACCCCGGGGCTGCTTCCGTCAGCCGCGAGAATTTCAGAACGGCCTTGTTCCGCGGAATGCAACCATCATGGCTCCGCGGGACGACTCAACGGCACAACTGCTTGGAGGGACTACCGACCGAATGCAGCCTCGTTTCGTGAGGCATACAATGGAAAATGTCCCTCCAGACGACACTGCTGCAAGACCTCGCGATTATAATCGGAGAGGCCGCACACCCGGATCAGGCCTTCATGCTCTTGAATCCGATTATACAAGATCAGCAACTGCCCGATCAAGACACTTCTAAGAATATCGATTTTATCCATCTCAAGGATAAGGCGGTACGAGAACTGGCGCTCCATTAGCTCCCAAATCAGCCTCGCCAGTTTGTGAACGCCCTCCGCGTCCAATTCTAGTTCGAGAATACGGACGACTAAGACACCGGGGCCCCGCTCGCACTGAAGCCTGACCCCGGGAGCCTGAATTTCCATCATTTCCTCCCTTCATCTTGTGACTGGCGCAGCAAGAACGCAGTAAAGCAACTCACATTCAATTGTATCAAAAAACGAGTTCGCTGCAAGCCCCTCTTGCACATTCCCCTCCTGAAGCAGAAGATGTCGCGTTGTGACGCGGATTTCAAGTGGTGGGACCGAAGGTTTGACAGGATTTGACTATCCCCCCCAAACGACGTATATTCATGACTCCCCGAGAACGAATTCAAACCGCCCTTCGGGGCGAGACGCCCGACGTCTTGCCCGTGCATGAGTCCTTTTGGGACGGGCTCATAAACGACTGGCGCGATCAGGGTATGCCGGAGATGGTTTCCGTTGAGGATTTCTTCGGCTTCGACATTACGCACATGTCGATCGATGCGTCTCCCCGTTTCGAGCAGAGAATATTGGATCGCTCGGATGGCATGATCACCTTTCAGGATCGGACGGGCTGTTCGCTCCGCAAGGAGGAGAAACGGTCATCGACCATCCAGTTCTTCGACCATCTAACCCAGGATCGTAGTTTTTGGGAAGCGGAGGTGCGTCCCAGGCTGTTCCTTTCGGACGATCCTCGCGAGCCGGCGAGAATTGACGAGGCGAGTTATTTCGCGCACTTCGACCCATACCCCACTTGGGAGGAAGCGGCGAGGAAATTCCAACGTCTTCGCGCGACCGACCGTTATATGCTGTTCGTGGTTTACGGTCCCTGGGAGGCGAATTGGCGGCATCGGGGAATGGAATCGCTCCTGATGGATTTGGCGCTCGAGCCCGATTGGGTGCGCGCCATGGCCGATGCACACATCCGATTGGTGATTGACGTTCTCCGACGCTGCCTTGATACCGGCATGAAACCCGACGGACTGTTTCTCGTCGAGGACCTGGGCGCGACCCGATCCCTCTTGTTCTCTGTGAGAAATTGGCGGGAGGTTCTCAAACCCGCGATGGAAACCCTGGGCACGTTTCTCCGCGAGAATGGAATCGCCTTCTGGATGCATTCGTGCGGCGCGGTAGAGGCGTTGATCGACGATTTGATCGCGTGCGGCGTACAGGTTCTCAACCCGCTGCAGGTCGACGCGGGAATGGACATCCGCCGTTTATACGAATTGTACCGCGGCCGCCTCGCATTCTATGGAAACATCAGCGTCCGGCGGATGATCGAGGGCGGACCGGGGCTCCTGGAAGAACTCCGAACCAAGGTTCCCTTGGCGACCCGGGGGGGATTCGTCTTCCATTCCGACCATTCCATTCCTCCGCAGGTTTCGTTCGAACGATACTCGCGGATGCTGAGCACGGCGCGGGAGATTTTCGAGGTCTCGCGCAAATGACCCGATAACGAGAGCGACCGGAAGAACAAAACGGACACCATGAGAGATATCGATCCGATCCCGATCTTGGAGGAACTCGTGGCAATCCCCAGCGTAAACCCGATGGGGGGCGACCCGGAGAATGGTAACCTTCGTGAATCGCGGCTGACGGAGTTTTTGGAGGAGTTCTTTCGAGAGCGAGGAATCGAAACGCTTCGGCAAGAGGCGGAACCCGGTCGAGACAACCTCCTGGCCCGGATCGAGGGATCGGCCGGATCGCGTGCTCCGGTGGTCGTGTTAGACGCCCACCAGGACACGGTCCCGGTCGAGGGGATGACGATTGCCCCCTGGACTCCGGTCATCCGCGACGGCAGGCTGTTCGGCCGGGGCTCCTGCGACACGAAAGGGCCGATGGCCGCGATGATCGTCGCGGCCCTGCGAGCAAGCGCGGTCCCACGCGGCCGACGGCCGACGGTGATTCTGAGCTTTCCGGTAAACGAGGAGTTCGGCTTCACCGGTATCAGACGGCTTTGCGAGTCCTCCGGCCGGTTTGGCGGCGCCCTTGCCGAGGGTTTCATTCCGCGGACGCCGACGGCGGCGGTCGTCGGAGAACCGACGGACCTGGCGGTTATCACGGCGCACAAAGGGGCCGTTCGTTGGCGAATTCATTCGCACGGCCGCGCTGCGCACAGTTCGCGCCCGGAATTGGGAGAGAACGCGATCTTCATGATGGCCGAGGTGCTCAACCGGCTGAAGGAATATCAGGCGACCACGGTCGGAGAATTGGCCGCGGACCCCTTGTGCGGCAAGCCGACGTTGAGCGTCGGGACGATCCGAGGGGGTGTCAGCGTCAATGTCGTTCCGGAGGAATGCGTTATCGAGGTGGACCGTCGCGTGGTCCCCGGCGAGGACGCGCACGATGCAAGGGAACACCTCCTCACCGCGATCGAGGGTCTGGAGGGAATAACGCATGATGACCCGTTTCTCGATCTGCCCCCTCTCGCCGGAACCGCCAACGCGGCGGTCGCGTCGCGGCTTTGCGACTGCATCCGCGCCGTCAAGGGAGCTGGACGGACAACCGGCGCAAGCTACGGAACGCACGCGGCGTTCTACGCGCGCCGCGGCATCCCGGCGGTCGTATTCGGTCCGGGCTCCATCGAGCAAGCACACACGCAAGACGAATGGGTGACGGTGGATCAAGTCCGAGAATCGGCGGAGATACTGTACCGTTTTCTGCTGGAAGAGGGCTCCAGTTAGGTCGACGCACAAAGGAGTCCGCCGTCTCCCGGGGGGGCTCTCCCCCAGGTACTCGGAATCCAGACGCCTTTCCCTATGATGGGGGACGGCTTTTTGTCCAAGCACGCTTGCATTTTTCTCACGATTCGCTTATTCATTGGGGTATGGCTTTCGCCAATCGCCCGGGGTGGACCGGGGTCGGCTGGCAGCCTCTTCGTTTAACAGCCTGTCAAGGACAATTACTCCTTGCTTGGCGCCAATCTGGAGGGATTCGCGATGCTGTCCTATTTTGCTCGATGTTTTGGCTTTCGTTCCGACCGCCGGTCCCGCGAGATTCGTCTTCACCCGACTCGACGTCCCTTGCGTCTGGAAGCGTTGGAGGACCGCCGGCTATTGAGCGCGGCGCCGTACGTGGTCGATTCGCTCGAAGACGTTGTCGCGGAGGATGGTGTTGTCACGCTTCGCGAGGCGATTGAAGCGGCCAATACGAATACGGTTGTCGGAGATGCCCACGCAGGGAGCGCGGAGGAGACGGATGTGATTACGTTTGCCCCCGAGCTTCTCGGTGGGACGATTGCGTTGGAGAAGAGGCACTTCGCGATTGCGGAATCGATCGCAATTCGCGGCCCGGGAGCGGATGCGTTGACGATCGATGCGTCGGATTCGGCGTTTGGTTTCTTCATGATCGACGCCGGCGAGGTCTCGATTTCGGGTGTGACGATCCAGAATTCAGGGCAAGCGGGCATATTCTCTTATCAGAGCGACCTGGCGATCTCCGACGCCGTGTTCCAAGGATGCGGCGGCAGCGGCATTCTGACGACGGACGGAACACTCGCTGTCACGGATTCCATCTTCACCGAGAATGTGGGCGATTACGGAGGTGGTCTTTCGGCGGAGGGCACGTGGGTGAACATCGCTGCTTGTTCGTTCGCCGATAATACGGCAAACAGCGGCGGAGCGATCGGAATGAAGGATGGCTCGCTCACGGTGGCGGATTGCAGTTTCACCCACAACATTGCCCACGGTACGGGGGGCGGAGTGAGCGTGCTTCGCAGTACCTTGGCAGTTGAAAACTGCATGATAACCGGAAACTCATCCGGCGGTCATGGCGGAGGCATCTACGCCGGGACCGACATGATGACCGTTCAGAATTCAACGATTTCGGAAAACGCCTCGGGACAATCGGGGGGTGGAATCAACTGCGGCGGAGACATGATCCGGATTACGGATTGCCACATCTCAGGCAACGTGGCCGTTTCAACGGCAGGCGGCTTGTATTCATACGCGCACGAAGCAACCATCCTCACCGGCTGCTCCATTGTCGACAACAGTGTCGGAAGCACGTACGCGTTCGGCGGAGGAATCTACGGATATCGCCTACACATATCAAACTGCACGGTCTCGGGCAACCAGGCAACCTACCTCGCCGGCGGCATCGCGGCGTACGAAAGCCTGACGCTGATTCAGTCGACCGTCGCAGACAACGAAGCTGCTCGCGCCGGCGGGTTCTGGTGCCATGCGGACTCTCCCGTGACCATGTTCAATTCCGTTGTCGCCCTCTGACGGAGACATTCTCCGCCAATGCAAGCGATCAAACGTACGATGCCTCGAATAAGGGCTACCGGATTGGAGAGACCGGACCGGACGTAGGAGGAGAATTCCATCTCTCCGGAAGTCACAACTTCATCGGAATCATCGACAGCATCGCCGGACTCGACGATACAACCTACACCCAATTCGGCACGGCCAAGGCCCCGCTCGATCCGCTGCTCGGTCCGCTCGATTACTACGGCGGCCCCACGCTGGGCCACCTTCCGCTGCTCGGTAGTCCACTACTCGACACGGGCGACAACGCAGCGGCGGTCGATTTCGAAGGAAACCCGTTGGCGACGGACCAGCGTGGCGACGGTTTTCCGCGAATTGCCGACGAGGTCGTCGACATCGGGGCGTTGGAGGCGAGTTCTTCCTATCTCTACATCGTCAATTCCACGGCGGATACGGTTGCCGAAGACGGGGTCATTACGCTTCGCGAGGCGATCGAGGCGATCCGCACCGGTATGGAAGTCGGCGACGCGCCCGCCCCGATTCAACTCTCCGGCGACTATCCTCTGTTCATCCGATTCGACGACTCGCTCCACGGAGAGAAGATCACTCTCACGCAGGGCGACCTGGACATCACTCGATCCGTTTGGATTCAAGGCCCCGGGGCCGAGTTGCTCACAATCGACGCGGGAGGTGAAGATCGCGCGTTCGCCGTTCTGGAGGCGGGGAACGTGTGGGTTTCGGGTTTGACGATCGAGAATGGATATTCGAATTCGAACTACGGAGGAGGAGCGATCTGGGCCCACGACACTGATTTCCGATTGACCGACATGGTCGTGCGCCAGTGTGCGAGCTACGCGGTATCGGTCTACGGCGGGACATTGTCGCTGGCCGATTCGACTTTCTTAAACAACGCCGGAGCACTACTCACAAACACCGGCCCGTCCGATTTAGACAGTATCTACAATATCATGAATTGCCTGTTTGACGGCAACGCCGGCGGTGCTGTCCATCTACAGGGCGGTACGACGGTCATTGCGAACTCGCGATTCCAGGAGAATAGGGCGAACTACGGCGGGGCCGTCTACGCTTCGTTCTCTGGCAACGTGGAGATCGTCAATTCGGTGTTCAGTGGGAATACGGCTAAACGCGGCGGCGCCGTCAGCGCATACGCTAACTCGACAATCACGATCACCAATTCGACGTTCTCCGGAAACGCGGCTCGCTTTGGCGGCGTGGTCTACGCATATCATGACACGGCAATCACGATCATCAATTCGACCCTCGCAGGCAACGTGGCATCCGAAGGCGCCGGCATCTACATGGATGGTGGCGACCTCATTATCGAGAACTCGATTCTGTTCAACGAAGGGCAGACGGAGATCGCCTACGAAGGCACCGGCTACTCCCAAACCAACAACCTCATCGGCATCGACCCCCGCTTCGTCCGTAATCCAACCGACGGTGGCGACGGGTGGGGAGATGACCCGGCAACGGCCGACGTCGACGAATCGGCCAACGACGACTACGGCGATCTCCGCCTCCGAGCTGACAGCCCGGCCCGTGACGAGGGGGACAATGACCTGCTTCCGGAGGACATCTTTGATTTGGACGGCGACGGCGATGTTTCCGAACCGCTGCCGGTCGATCTGGCCGGAAATCCCCGAATTCAAAACGGCACCGTCGATATGGGGGCTTATGAGTTCACCCCGGCCGCGCCGGGTGATATGAACGCCGACGGCCTGATCGATTCGCTCGACCTGGATATGGTCCGCGCCCATTGGGGGCGGGCGGTCGCCCCGGGGGATACGTTCGCCGGGGACGCCAACGGTGACGGTATGGTGAACGGCACCGATTTGGACATCGTCCGGGGGAACTGGACTACCGGCGCACAAGCAGCCGCGGCGGACGCGGTGCTTGCCGCGGCCGCGGAATCGAATTCGCGGTTCGAAGCCGCGGAGATATCGGATGTCTACGGACCGCTTCCCGCCGGAGCCGTGCGACGCGTGAATTTGTTCGATATGGACCCGTCGGCGTTTCTCATGCACCGGCCCAAGTCGGGCGGTCGCCCGCGGTCCGCCGACTACGCCCGGATCAGCCTCCCTTTCGATGCGCCGCGGTAGGACACGCGCCGCCGCGCAAGTCGACCTTCCGCACGGAAAGACGCCCGTCTCGGTGGCCTCGCGGAACGAAATGAAGACGCGAAGAGCCGATACGCCAGAGGTGTCTATTCCACCGTTCTCGCGTTCAGAACGCACCACGACCGAGGCGGGAGGGTGAACGAGATCGCGCCGCGGAACAGTTGACTTCGAAGGGGGTCTTGTTCATCGTGTGTGCGACTCTCCAATTTCTCCGGGGCCGGTTCCGTCGGGGCGGCGCCAGGGGACTCGTTGGGCGGCGGTTACGTGCTCGGCCAGTAGGGATTCCAGGCGCGCGGCGATTTCGGGCTCTTTCTCCGCCAGGTTTCGCGATTCGGCCGGGTCTTGGGCGATATTGTACAGCTCGAACGGCTCACCGGCACGGTTTTGCAGAAGCTTCCAATCTCCCTCGCGGACGGCGTAGTAGGGACGGCCCTCGTACCGGCCTCCCTCCAGACGCATCCAGAAGAGAGGGCGGACCTCTTCCGGCGCGGCACGGTTTAGAAGGATGGAAAGAACCGACCGCCCATCTACCTTCTCTGGCGGAGGCGCGCCGGTAAGTTCACAGGCGGTGGGAAGAATATCCATCGTGAGGGCGACCGCATTCGAGGCGGTTCCCTCGGGAATCCGGCCGGGCCACGCGGCGACGGTCGGAACGCGGATTCCCCCTTCGTACATGCTCTGTTTCCCGTCGCGGAAAGGCCGGTTCGACTGGGCGTGGGGCAGCGAACCGCCGTTGTCGCTGGTGAAGAGCACGAGCGTGTTCTCGGCCAGCCCGGTCTCGGCAAGCGCCTGGAGCACGCGGCCCACGCCGTCGTCGAGATGCTCTACGAAGGCGCAGTTCCTCGCGCGGCGATGGGGCGCATCCGGATGCCGCCGGCGGTACCGCTGGAGCCAATTCTCCGGAGGTTGGATTGGAAAGTGGGGCGCGTTGTAGGCCAAATAGAGGAAGAATGGCTTGTCCGGCTCTCGCGAGCGGAGATAGTCGCGCGCCCACGCGGTGAAGAGATCGGTCGCGTGTCCCTCCGGAGTGATGGATGTCTCGTCGCGCCGCATGTAGTTTTGGCCGTGCCGGAGATGCGTCCAATAGTCGTCCATCATATCGCCGAGGAAACCGTGAAAGAACCCGAAACCGCGCCGCGTGGGCGTATTCGGACGGTCGAGACCGAGGTGCCATTTCCCGATGGCCGCCGTCTCGTACCCAATTTCGGCGAGAACCCGTGGCAGCGTCGTCGCTTCCGGATCGAGATACCCCCAGGAGTTCCCGGAGTGTGTCCGGATTACGCCCGGCACGCCCGCCATATCCGGATACCGGCCGGTCAACAGCGCCGCTCGGGTCGGCGAGCAGACGGTGCAATTCGCGTAGAACTGCGTCAGCCGCGTTCCCCTCGAGGCGAGGCGGTCGATATGCGGTGTTTCCAGGTCCTCTCCGCCAAAACATGCAACGTCCCCCCAACCGAGGTCATCCGCCAAAATGACGACGATGTTGGGCTGAACGGATTTATCGCGGCGACATTCCTTCGGCTCGCCGCCGCATTCACTCGCTTGAGGGATCGCCGGAGAATGGAGATCGGCGTCGACCGCGAAGCGCCACGTCTTTCCACCGTCGGGTGACATGAGCACGCTTCGGCGGTTGTGGAAGCGGTCGTTCCGGTAGAACCAATGGGTCGACCAGTACTGGTATGAGAGAAACAGCCGGCCGCGACGGTCGATCGTCAGCCGGTGGTAATAGACGCTGTACTCGGAAAAGGCCGCGACGAGCAGTTTTCTGGGGGGTTGCCAGGGCGTGCCGGCCGGTTTGTGCTGCGCCGCCAGCCGCGCGTGGTGGCTTAAGGGGAAGGGTTCTTCGCCTCTTCCCCACAGGCGAAATACGGCATAGAGGGAATCGTCGGGGAGACAGACGAATCCGATGTAGGTCTGTTCGAGACGGTCGCCGGCAAGGACCGGCTCCCTCCAGCCGGATGCCGTATCGTTGGGCCGTAGGGAGTGCGCGTAGGGAAAGGGCCGGCCGTGCGTCCCGCCGAGGACGTGCAGGACTCCACCCTTGTCGATGGTAATGCTGGGCGTATTGTGGACGTCATTGGCCGGCGGACCGTAGGCGACGGTGACCGGCTCGCCGAGTCTCTTCGTCGTGGCGTCGTAGGTCACCACGCGCGCGGGCGTGCCGGGGACCTTTTCTTCCGGATCGGTCGCTTCCGCCCAGACGACGTGGACCTTGCCGTCGCGCGAGACGATCGAGGAGGGAATTCCGGAGTGGGCGGAAATACCAAGGCATTTCTCGCTCAGGAGGATCGGTTCGCCGAGATCGATCCGCCCGGCGGCGTCCTTGGCCGGAACGAACAGTTCCAGGCGGCAGAGGCGGCGCCAGATGCGGTCCGGATCGCGCCGCAGCAGCGTGACGCGGATGAACGGCGGAGGGCCGTCCGGCGTGTTATGGCCGGAGAACTGCTCGATATCGAACGAGCTTCGGCTGCCGCCTTCATTGGGGAGAACGTACGCGGCGAAGGTCTCACCCCGATCGCGCGAATGGAGCAGAGCCGCGTCGGACCCCGAGGTGCTCAGGAGGTAGACGTCGTTGTCCCGATCGAAGGCGACCTTGCCGGTCGGGGTGCCGTGGGCCCATGCCGACCGGTCCGGAGTCCAGGAGGTGACCGCTTCGTTCAGATCGGTCGTCATCCAGCCGTCGCCCCCTCTCGACCTGAGGCGGCCTCCTTCGCGGACGAAGGGGCGGTTCTCCAGATCGAAGTAGACCTCGCCGCCGGTGGGATACGCGGGGCGGTTGCCGTAAGCCTCTCCCTCCCACACGTAAGGCCGAATCAAGATGGGCGTCTCGACCGGACCGGACTTCGACGCCGGCCGCGCCGCGACGGTTAGCGTGGAGTAGGTCGAAAAACCGGCGTTTTCCCTGGGAGTGGCCCGAAGATGAACCGACCGGTCTTCACCCCGGGGCGGGATCTCATAACGGACATCGACGTTCGCACTCGCGTCTGGCGCGAGCGTGACGGAATCGGCCGAGAGCGTCGCCGGCCAGGGCGCCTCGGGGAACTCGAGGGCCAGGTCGATCGTCGCCACTTCGGTGCCGTTGTTGTGGACGGTGAACGAGTGCGCACCGGCGGTCGCCCCTTCCCCGACGTAGACCGTTTCGCGGTAGGGGAGAAGCAGCCAGCGGTATTCGTGCAAGGGAAAGGCCGCGTTTACTTCGGTGGTCCAGAGCGAAAAATCGGAATAGGGGTCGGCCGGGTCCCACCGGGTGACACCGTCGATTTCAACGGTCGCCCCCCTTGCCGGCAGATGTAACCGCCAGGGTGAACCGTCTCGTGGGACTCCCTTCCCGAAGGTGTGCGAGGCGGTTCCTTTTTCGTCGACCGAAAGTGTCGCGAGTTCCTTTCCGGCCGCATCGTAGACAGCCAGTTCCTTCACGCGCTCCGGAAGCCCGGACACGTCCAGGGCGAGCCGTCCCTGTCTCGGTTTGAAGCAGACATCGCCGGGCGTGTCCGGATCGCACAGGACGATCGGCTCCTGGTGCCGCTCGTCCTTGTGTCCCCGGGAGGTCTCGATCCAGAACTTGGGGCAGTTCGTTCGAAATCCCCAGACGGCGGATTGGCCATAGCGGTCGGTGGCGATGGTAATATTGAGCCCATGAACACCTTTTCGCGGGACGTTTATCTTCATACGGATGCTGCGTCCCTCGGGGGCGTTCTCGCCGGCTTGGGCATCGCTGGGAATGACCTTCTCGGCGAGGACACGGCGGTCGGGACCGACGAGGATTGCGCGGAGTTCGGTGGGGCGGTCGGCGCGGAGGTCGCGCTTGAAGACGTCGATCACCAGATCCCCCGGCTCCGCCAGAAAATAGGCGCCCCCCGCCCCTTTGAGGACCAGCCCGGGACCGTGGGGAAGCGCGTCGTCCGGCCCGGCCATGCAGACGGCCGAGAACGGCATCAACGGCGGGAAAGGACTGCCACAGAGGGCACAAAGAACGCAGAGGAAGCAAAGGGAGGGACGAAAGCGGTTCAGATATGAGAGTCTTCCGGTAATAGACGCGGTCAAACGGCGCGGCCGCCTCTTCAGGACCGAAGCACCGGAGCCGACGGATATCGTTATTCTTTGCCGCATGTTCCTTTTCCTTTCTTTCTGTCCCGGGGTTTTGTGGTTGTCTTGTGTAGAGCCGCCTCGCACGTACCTGGCTACCATCCTACCGGTTGCGCGTCCAGGTCGCAAGGATGTTTCGCGGCGGCAGTTCCAGTCGTCCGGGTTTTGTTGACATTGGCCCGGCGCTGCGGTAGCATGGCGGTATGCGTCCGTTTTGCTTGGTTCTTTGGAGACGGTGAGGAGTTATCAATGAACGTAGCCAAAACCCCCATGAGTCGCGTTGGCGTTTTCTTTTTCACCGGCACTCTCCTGACGATTTCCGCCGGACGACCCGCCGCCGAGGTGGCATGGACCGGGAAGGGTCCGGCGAGGATCCTTGTCGAGGTGCCGCCGCGCGATCTGGGCGGCCGGGCCGCTGACGAAATGCCGGCACGCGTCAAGCTCGATCTGGCCGAGGTGCTCAAAAAGGGGGGCTTCCCAGGGACGCCCGACCTGGGGCGGATCCAGGTCATCCGGTACGATCCGGTTTCCGGCAAGCCGATTCCGTCGGGCACGTTCCGCGGCGCGGGCCCGGACGATCTGCCATACCGCTTTGACGATTTCGACCGGCGCGAACACACGTTCTGGTACAACGTACCGGGAAACGGCCGCGCCGGGGACCTGGTCTGGACGCACCGGCAGGAAGGAGGCGCTGCATCGCATTACGCGATTTATGTGGATGCCGTCCCGGACGGGAAGAGGGCCGGTGAGTCGCCGGTTCCTCTCTTGGGGGACAGCGACGCCTTATGGACGGACGAGAGCGAGGGCTTTCTCATTACGGCGCTCCACTGCAAGCCGACGATGTGCGACTGGAACGGGGACGGCCTGCAAGACTTGATCGTCGGTGAGATTCAGGGGCATCTGTTCTACTTCGAGAACCGGGGAACGCGCGAGAAACCGGCGTTCGCCGGGGGCCGGTTCCTCATGCTCGGGGACAAGCCCTTGAGGCTGACGCATTACACGACGCCGAAGGCGGTCGATTGGGACGATGACGGCGACCTGGACCTGATCGTCGGCAGGGCCAACGGAGGACAAGTTCTGTTCATCGAGAATGTCGGTACGCCAACGAGGCCAAAACTGGCGCTGCGCGGCCGCGTCGAGGCGGACGGCAAGCCGATCTCCATCCCGCATCAACTCACGCCGGGGGGGAACATCTTCCACCAGGAGTATATGTGCATGCCGGAGGTGGTCGACTGGGACGGCGACGGTGATAAGGACCTGCTGGTCGGCGGCTATATTACCGGCGCCGTCTTCTATTTCGAGAATACACGCAACGGGCCGGGTATTCCGGAGCTTCGCGAGCGACCGCCGCTGGAGGCGGACGGAAAGACGCTGTGCGTCCGTTCGGCGGCCTCGCCCTGCGTCGCCGATTTCGACGGCGACGGCGATTTGGATATGATCACCGCCCAGGGGGACGTCGTCCATCACGGCCAGTTCGACGAGGCGGGCATCGTCTATTTCGAGAATGTCGGCACGCGGACGGAGCCGAAACTGACGGCGCGGCCGTTCCCGTTCGTGGACGAGCACAACGTGGGCATCGTGGCGGTGCCGGACGCGGCCGATTGGGACGGCGACGGGGACTTGGACCTGGTGATCGGCAGCATGCACGAGGTGTGGCTCTACCGCAACGAAGGGGATCGGAAATCGCCCAAATTCGCGAAGGCCGAGCCGCTTCGCAACCGCTGGGGACCGGTCCGGACCGGGGCGTTCGCGACGTCGCCGGTCGATTGGGACGGCGACGGCGACATCGACCTGATCTCCAGCTTCGGCGGGCGGTTCGAGTTGAAGCGAAACATAGATCCGCGGAACCCGCCCCGCTGGAAGAACGAGGGATTCTTGAAGGCAGCCGGAGAGGAGATACGGTACGTCTTCGAGTTGGGGGACCCGGAGACGTTTCCGGTCGCGGCCGATTTGGACCGGGACGGCCGGATCGACTTATTGCAGGGGGTGGCGGCCGGTTACGTCTGGTTCTACCGGAACGTGGGCACCCGGGAGAAACCGGAACTCGCCGAAGGGTTCCGCCTGAAGACGGAAGACGGCGGTTTCGTGAAGGTGGGCCGGTATCAACCGGGAGACAAGGCGGTTGATTTCGCCAGCCACTCCGGCGACCGTTCCGATCCCAAGCCGGCCGACTTCGACGGCGACGGGGACCTCGACCTGCTCGTTTCCGACGCCTACGGCAAGGTCACCTATTTCGAGAACGTCGGCGGAAACGAGAACCCCCTCTTCGCCAAGGGGGTGGAGATCATTCCCGAGAACGGGCAGCGCGCCCTCATCGGAGTGACCGATTGGGACGGCGACGGGCGTCCCGACATGCTATTCGCCCAGGGGAACATCCGATTGTTCAAAAACACCGCCGAAGGCAAGACACCGAAGTTCGAGTTCGTCCGCGACATCCCCCACCAGTATATCCCCTATCCTCACCCCTACGCCGTTGACTGGAACGGGGACGGCGACACGGACTTGTTCGTCTCCAGCTCGTACAGCGTGGCGTACCTGATCGAGCGATCGTATATCGAAGGGGGTTACGCCGAGGGGCGGGTGATCGGCGTCGAGGGAAAGGGGGAACGGTAGGCCCTCAAAGGTGCCGTTGGTCCGTTCAGGGGAAGCTCGACCGGCGCGTCACTCCGCGACGATCAACCGGATCTCCCAAGGGGGAATGGTGGGGAGAACGAACTTCCGGTAGGGGCCGTCGGTTCCCCTGGACTCGACGACGGTGCTTTGGTTGTCCATATCCCAGACGCGGACCTTTTCCGACTCGGTCCGGAGCAACAACTCGACGCCGAGCGCCTCGTCGAACGAGGCGTTGGTCAACGCCGCTACCGGCTTTCCCTCGCCGGACTTGCGCATCCAGAGATTCGTCTTGTGGTAGGAGGCGACGTACCCCGGGAGCGTTTCCTTGGAGAGCCACCGCATGACCGACTTCAACTGGGCGCTGCGAGAGAGGTTCTGCAGGTACGTGAAGGGATAGTAGCCCTGGACGCACACGCGGCCCCCGAGTTCATTCTCAAAGATGCCCATCGCGCAATCGTGGACCGGCTCCCACGAATAATCGAGCAGCCTCGCGAGCGATTCGGCCCGGGGGTCGGTCTTTTCCAGCAAGTACGCCGGGACCATCCACCAGACGAACGACTGCCGGTTGTCGCACAGGCGGCCCGCGTAGGGGTCGTTGAGCGGGTGGGGGAGGAATTCGGTCATCCGGTCGACCGTGTCGGCGCGGAGCGTTTTGAAACCGGTTAGCTTGCCGAAGCCGCGCTCGTTGAGTAGGTCGAGGGCCGGGCCGTCCAGATAGACCCCCTTGGAAAGAATGGCGCGAAGATCGTCGTCACCGAGGACATGAATCGCGCCGCGGGTAAGGACGAAGACCTGGGCGGCCTTGCCGTCGTAGGCGCACGGCAGGCCGATGTCGAACATCTCGTCGTCCGGAAAGGGCGCACCGCCGCTGAACCACGTTCCCCCTTCCAGGCCGACGGCCGCGTACAGGTCTTCGTTCCAGACGACGTTGACGCCGACAGGCCGGAGGCGCCCCAAATGGCGGACCATCGTGTCGAAGAAGGGCCGAGCGCGGTGCAGCCGGGCGATGAGTGGTTCGAATTCGTCGAGCGGTTCGTCGTACATCGAAAGGACGTTGAACGCTGCGCCGGTGCAACCGGCGGCGATGTGCTGCGCCGCCTCGAGCGCTACGATGTTCCGCGACTTCTTCAACCGCTGGTAGGGGAAATTCTCGATTTCCGACTGGATCGAGACGACGTGGTCGGCCAGCTGCGACACCTGCCGGCCGATGGCGTGCGATTTGTCGACCAAAGCGCCGGTGTTCGAATCCTCGTAGAAGCCGCCGCCGGGCCGCCACAAGACGGGGGCGCGCGTCTTTCCGGAGAGCGTGTCTCCCCAGCGGGCGAAATCATATCCCTCCCAGAAGCGGTCCCCGGTCATGAATCCCAGCGGCATCCGGGGATCTTGCTCGTGGACGTAATCTCCCAGCGCGCCGAACAACCCGTTGAGCGTATCGCGATTGTGTCGGAGCATCGTCTTGCGGAAGGCGAGTTTCTCTTCGAGTGATCCGGAATCCGCCGCCGCGGCGATTTGCTCGCGGGTCCATTTACGGCCGGTCGCCTTTGCGAACTTCGCCAGGCACGTATCGCAAAAGCAGGTCAGATTGACCGGCATGTGCCCGGCCAGACGGATGTCGTCGTCCAGCCAGATATAGTCCGGCTTCTCATCCAGCATCAGTTGCATCCGCCGGCGCATCTCCTCCACGAGGTCCGGGTCGTTTGGGCAAAGCGACCCCTGTGACGTCGCGCCCGCGATGTCCGTCACCTGGGTGTATTTTTCCGGGTCGACGATACTGTTGGGGAGATTTTCGTTATGATGTCCCATGACGCAGAGGATGTTGAACCCGCTGCGGTAGCCCCGGGCTTTCGACTGGGCGATCCGCCGGCCGAGAATCTCGATGCGCCGCTGGAACAGTTCCGGCTTCTGCACGGCGTGGCTGTACGTCGTGAAAAGGGTGATTTCGTCGGTCACGCCGGGGTATTTGTCGAACAGATCGAGCAGTTCCGCGAAGCGCGAATCGGACATCGTCTGGCCCATGCCGACGCGGAAGGAGACAAACGCCCCCTCCGGAAAGGGTGAAAGGTCGGCGGCGGCGGCTCGAGGGATGGCCGCCAAAGCGAGAACGACGAAGACAACCGCGGCTTGTGCCGTCCCTCCCGAGAAACAAGACGACCTTCGGCATGAACCGATCCGCCCTCTTCCGGCGCGAAATACAAGGAACAATCTCCTGAACATGAAACGAACCTTTCTCTTAAATCCACTGAACCGCGGGGCGATTCGCGTCTCTCGAAACCAAAAGGCCAGGATACCATGCCGGCCGACCCTCCGCAATCCCGCGCCCTCATGACACCCGGCGCAACACATCCGCGTCCACGAACGCCAATCGCGTGGAAACCTGATCTTCGCCGAGCTGCAGCAACCGGGCAACGGCTCTTCGATAGGCGTCGAGTTGGGGGCGGTAATAGGCGAGCTTTTCTTCGATCGCCGCTTCGTTCGCCGGGTCGATGGCATCGGTCTTGAAATCGAGCACTTCCGCGCCGAAGGGCACGCTTCCGTCGTAGAGGACGGTGACTCGGTCGATCGCCCCCGGCACCAGTGTATCTTCCTCACGGAGAAGGAATTCGCGCTCCCGCCAGATTTCCCACCGCGGGGACTCGATCCCGGGGCACATGCACGCCCTGCAACCGTCGAGGCCGCCGACCGACTCGTAGGTTGACCGCAGGAGAGCGGCGCGAATCCGCGAATCGGCCAACCGTTCTCGGAACTCCGACAGCATCCCCGGCGGATCGAGCCCGTCATGGGGGTAGCTCTTGGCTATGGCCAGGAGTTCGGCGTCGCCGGGAGCGCCCTCTTCCAGCCAGCCGACGTGTTCGAACCAGGCATGAATGATCAATCCGCGGATTCTCGCCGCCTGGCCGCCGCGCCGCAGGCGCCCGTCGAGCCGGATCCGCCCGCCACCTTCCAGCGAAGAAGGACTCCGACGGTTCAAACCCCGTCCGCGTCCGGTCGTCGGCGCGAGGTGGATTTCCAAGATGGGGGCCGTCTCCGACTTCCTTTCCATCATTGCCGGTGTCGTCGGCAGCCGGCGGAGCCAATTCGGATCGCCGTCTTCGTAAAAGACGGTCGTCGCGTCGAACGGCCCGTCCGGCGCCAGGCCCAGCCCGATCAACCCGGCCACCGAAGCGGAGGGCCTGCCCGTGGAACCGGGCGATCTCGGGGGCAACAGTACATACAGAGCATTCTTTGCTCGAGTCAGGGCGACGTAGAGGACGCAAAGGGCCTCGCTGACGGCATGCGTCTCGTAATCCTCGAAGAGGGTCCTTGTTGCCTCGGGGAGAGAGCCCCGCAGAGTCTTGGGGACATATGCGCAGACCCGGTCGATGCCGGCGGTGGGCGAACTTCGTCCCGCGACGTACGATGGAATTCTTGAACCGGCGAGTCTGCTTCTATTTTCGATCGGCAAGACGACCATGTCGAACTGCAAACCCTTGGATTTGTGAATCGTCATTATCCGCACTGGGGCGTCACTGGGGCTTTCGACCTTGAAGCTCTCGACGAACCGGACGAAGTCGTCCACTCGATTCGTTGCCTTCGGTTCATAGCGGTGCGCCAGGTTCAGGAGTTGTTCGATCCGCCGGGCGTCCCGCGGGTCGCACTGGGGCAGCAGCCGCCTTGCCGATGCGTGCAGGGTCCGGGCGTAGCCGTCTTCGAGCAACCGCGAGCGGATTTCGTGAGACAGGCGCAGCGCCCCGGACGCGTCGCGATAGTCGTCCAGGCCGAATGCGCCGCACGCGGCGACGTGCGTCCGCGCGACCGTATCGCCCGGGTGGTCCGCCAGCCGGCAGAGGGCAAGCAGTATTTCGACGGCCGGAGATTCCGTAAGCGGGTTGGCCCCCTCCTCACTCACCTCGATGCCGGCCTTTCGGAGCGAATAAGCGACCGGGGCGATCATCTTGTTGGTACGGCAGAGGACGCCGATTTCCACGTCGGGACGGGTTTCGAGGGTGCCGATGATCAACGCGACCGTCTCCTCCGCCAACACGTCCGAATCCTTTTCCTCCCATTCTTTTTCCGGCGTCCTGGTAGTCCGCGCGAGGACGTGGCCGGGAAGATCCTTCTTCGCCGTGGCGTGGGGTTCGAATCGACCTCGCCATCTCTCCCGGACGACGAAGTATTCGGCGAGCGCCCCGTTCGTGTCCAGGGAGGAGAAAACCCGATTGACCGCGTTGATGACGGGTTGGCTGGAGCGGTAACTGAGGTTGAGCCCTTCGTGGACGACGTCGCTCATCGCCGCGTCGACCGTTTCGAAAATCTCGGCCACGCCGCCGCGCCAGCCGTAGATCGACTGCTTCACGTCGCCGACGCAGAAGAAGGAGCCTCGGGGCGAGCGGTCGACGGCCGCGGCGAAAGGCTTCAAGACGCCCCATTGCTCCGCGGACGTGTCCTGGAATTCATCGAGCAACAGGTGCTCCACGTCCGCGTCCAGGCGGAATCCGACCGAGCCGGAGAGTCGCGCCAGGTCGCCGCGGCAGAGCATCCGGGTCACGTCGTCGAACCGCATCGCGTGCTCGGACGCCTTGATCGGACGGAAGACTTCGTCGAAACGCCGCATCAGCTCAAACGCCGCGTCGTTTTTCGCGACGATCAGGTTGATCTGATGGGCCTTCGCCGTATCGAGCAGGACCCGGTATGCGGCCTTCAGCGGCTCGGGGATCGGCTTGCCGTAAAAGCTATCGGTGCCCGAGGCGATTTTGCCGGCGATTCCCTTCTCGAAAAGCGCACTGAAGTTTTGGCCGCGGAAATTCTCCAGATCGTCGAGCATTGCCGTACGCCAGCGCGCGGACGCCGCGGCTGTGGCCCCCTCGATGGCCCCGATCGCCCCTTGAATTTGGTCCTCCTCCGGTACTCGCCGCCGCGCGAGTCGCCCCCAGGCCGCCGGAGTCGAATCTTGATACAGGGTGTACAAATCGCCGACCGTCCTGGAAATCTGCTCCGACAGGGCCCGGCCGACGTCCCCCTGGTTGAGCTGATACATCAACCGGATCGTCTCCGACCGTTCCCCCTCTTGCAGCAGCCGAAAAACGGCCCGCTCCCGCAACGCCGCGTCGGTCGACTCCTCGACGATTTCCCATCCTAGGGGCAGAGAAAGCTCCAGGCTGAAGGTCTTCGCGACGTCAATGAAGAAGGCGTCGAGCGTGCTGACGCGGACCCGGTGCAACCGGCGGATGAGCACGCGGAGCATCGCCGTCGCCCCCGGTCGCCCGAAGGCCGCGGCACCGAGAAACCGGCCCAATCCTCTCGCCTTGTCCTCGGAAAGGGCCGCCTCGGCCAACCGGGCGAGAATCCGGTCGAGGATTTCCCCCGCCGCCTTCTTCGTGAACGTGGTAGCCAGGATTTCGTCCGGCGCGGCTCCCCCGGCAATCAGCTCGAGGTAGCGGTTGCTCAGTCGAAATGTCTTTCCGGTTCCGGCGGAGGCGCGAATGATGAGATTCATGGAAACATCCCTGTTCGACCAAGTCGCAGCAAACAAACGATGGTTCAAGTATAGCGAAGACACCTTGAGAATCCACGTCCACTCGCATGGGGGGTTTCACGAACTCCATCCAGTGCATTGTCGAGTCGTTCCGCCGTTGTCCTTGGGCCGTTGTTTGAAGCCGATACCCCCGCTCCAGCATGAACTGCCGGAAGAGAACCACCACGAGGTCCTCGAAGTCACCGGGCGGAATGAAAGGCCGACCTGTTCCACGATTTGGAGTTCGCCATCGGAGGATCACAAGTTACGCCATCGGGCCAACCGCCCGCGGCCGCGGACCGACCGGCCGCGCTACATGATTCGTCTTCAGAAACAGCTCACCCCAATTGATGGGGGATTTCGCTTCGGCCTTCTGTCTTCGGGGAGATTGTGAACTCGTGGGAGAAAGTGGCACCCGGGTAGCCACGGTCGATTTGCCCCAACGGCGCCGGGCCTTCCAGCGACGCGCTGAGAACAAACGTTCCGGACGAATCCCTCGTCGGCAATCGCGACCAGAGAGTACGGCTCACGGCGCGGCGGGAGCCGGTACGGGCCTTTCGAGTCGGTGCGGACGCTCCGATCGCTTGTCGACGCGCGGAGGCGGCCGTCGCGAAGCTCGGGTCTCCTCGCCGCCGTACGGAACACCACTTCCGCGCCCTCGACCGCTTCGCCGTCATGCGCGCGAACCGTCCCGGTGATTGGCTCTCCCCGCGCGATGGATGTCTGTTATTCGTGGTCGACGACCCGGCTGGAGATGGTTCCGCGGTCGGTCTTCTGCTCGGCTGCGGATCGTTTCGCCGGGGCCGTTTCCTTCGTATTGACACCGTCAGCCCTCCGCTCCACCCCCTTCAACTCCACCGTTCCCAAATCGACCGCCTCATCGTCGCCCCGTTCGGACCTCTTGGAAACCGTAAACACCCGCGAGCAGGACGCGATAGTCCGGTCCGTCGGAGCCTCCGCGCGGAGTTGATACTCACCTGGGCGAATGTTGTCGAAATAGAACGACCCGTCTGATTCCACCTTACCATAGTAGGCGTACCCGCGAGGCCTTGCGTTGAATTCGTCGACGAGCGTCTGATGAGTCTTTCCCTCCGGAGTCTCCAGCCATTCCTGGTACAACTGCCTCCCCGGGCGATTCTCTCGTACGGCCGGGTCATTGAGATACGCGGTCGGCCGCGGAGGCTCGACCCATGGGCCGAGAGTGACCGTCGCGCGAGCCCAGTCCGGCGTTCCTTTGACGCCGTCGGACAAGGTGAACTTCCCGGTGACCGTTTTCCCACCACGGCCCAGGTCGACGCGAGCCGTCTTTCCGGAGACGAATTCCACCTCCGCTTGATGCGTCGTAGACCATAGGCTCCCGGAGCCCTCTTTCCGGACGACGCATCGCATCACCGATCCCTTTCCGGGAAAGAGCCGGTCGAACTGGAAACGTCCCTGGGCGTCCGTTTGTATGCGGTAATCGAGGACAATCCGTTCGCGAATCCTCTCCAATGCGGAAAGGTCTTGTCTTTGTCGCCGCGGCTCGTGAAAATGCAGACGAATCGCTTCGTTCGTTTTCGGCTTGCCTCGCAGGGAAAAGGTCCCTTCCAGGCGCGCCCAGGGGCGAATTGTGATGTCGTTTGCCCCCTCCCCGCCGGTTACCTCGCCGAATCCCCGTTTGTCCAAGGCGAGTAGGACATACGGTTCGTCTTGCGGCGGCAAGGAGAATTTCCCGTCGGGACCGGTTCGCGCGCTCAGATGGAGATGGAGTTCACCCACGGACCCGTTGTTAAGGTTGACGCCCCGGGTGGCCGTCACGAGGACCACTTCTACGTCGGCCGCCGGGTTGCCCTCGGGATCGCGGACCGTTCCGGTGACGGGATCGGCCGGGCGGAGCTTCACGTCGAAGGTGGCATATCGCTCGTCTACCTTGAGATGACGCGGTTGGCAGGGAAGGAACCTCTCCGCTTCGATCCGAACAACCCGGCGGCCTTCCCCCGAGGTGTTCCAGGTCTTGCGGTACTCGCCGTTCTCGTTCCGGACGCGGAAGCCGTCTCTCCAGAGGAAGTCCATTTCTTCCACCCCTAGCCAGAATTTTTCCACCAGACGGAATTCCGTCACCGGCTCACCGGTCTCGGCGTTGGTGACACGGCCAGCGATCGTCCAGCCGCCTTTCCGCAGGGTGACGACGTGTTCTTCATCTCCCGGAGAAAGTACCTTCTCCACGCGTTCATACCCGTCCTTGTGGATGGAGACCTGCGGTTTCTCCTTCGGGATCCAAAGGCGACTCCAGCGGCCCTCGTCATCCGTCCGCGGATCGGGGCCCTTGCCGGATTGCGCCGCGAGGCGGTAGTCGAGCAGGGAACCCGCGCTCAACCCAATGGTGTCCACGGCGGCGCCGGAAAGCGGATTTCCCTCGTCGTCGAGGACGCGGATTCGGATCGGCTTTCCTTCCACCACGCTCAGGTCGAAGGTCTTCTTGTCTGCGGCGACCTCCGCTTCGCGCGAGCCCGGCGCGTAGCCTTCCGCCGCCACCGCCAGCGTATACTCACCCGGCTCACATCCGGGAAGCCGGTAGGCGCCCTTTTCGTCGGTGATCGCTTCAACGGACGGCGCCCGCATCGGATCGACGAACAACCCGACCAGTGCCCCGGGCAACGGCCGGCCCTTCGGACCCCGCACCGTTCCGGTCACGACGATCCCCGGCCGCACCGTCAGCACGGCGGTTCCGGCTCGCAGTTCCTCGACCGAAAACTGTCTCAGATCGACCGCGGGTCCGTTCACGTATTCTCTATGCCGGACTTCGACACTTACGTCGAACCCTTCCAGGTCCGCCGGGATTTGCTCGCACCGCCATTTTCCTTCCGCGTCGGTCTCGGACGTATCGTGAATGGACCACCACAGGACCCCGTCCGGCGCCCGTTTCCGCCCGTCGACGGTTACCTTAGCCCCGGTGACGGGTCGCCCCGCTTCGTCGCGAACGACCCCGCCGAACGTCGTGCCCGGTTCCAGTGTGGCGGTGAATCGATCGGGGATGTTCTTCAAGTCGAGGTTCCGGCAATCCCAACTTCCGCCCACCGTCACCCGCCGCGGCGTATGAAGAAGAATCTGAAGGTTCTTCATTTCCTCCAGTATGGGCGTCTCGATCACCGCGATTCCCTCTTCGTTCGTCTTATACCGATCCGGCCCGTGCGGGACGTCGGTCATGGCGCGAACCGTGACGCCGACGTCGGCGAGTGGCTTGCCGTTGGGGTCGACGGTGAGGACCCGCACGGAGCGAGTGGGGGGTCTGGATGTTTCTTTTTTGGCCTCCGGCGGGGCGTTTTCCTCTGAGGCGCCGACTTCTGTCTTTCTTTCATCGGGGGCTCGCTCATCCGGTGCCGACTCCTTCGCGTCCGCCCCCTTCACCGCTTCCAGCACCAGTTCCCCCAAATCCATCGCCTCGTCACTCCGTCCGCCCGGCATCTCCGCGACGGAAACAGCCTTCGTAAGCCCGGCGATCTCGTCGCCAAATCCGGTTTTCCCGGTGGGGGGCAGGGATTCGAGGTGGACGTTCAGTTCATATTTCCCGGCCGGGACATCGTCGAAGACGAACGTACCGTCGACGCGGACCGCGGCGGCGTAGGTGAAGTCGTCGGGAGTTCTCTCGGCCGGCGTCAAGGAGGCGGATGCGCAATTCCAGTCTGGCTTCTGCTCGATCGCGGGAGGCACGGCGAGCCGTCCGACGATCGGCCGACCGGCCCGGCTGAGATCGACGTGGGCCGTCTCGCCGGGAGACAATTCCACTTCGGCGGTGTAGGTCGGAATTCCGACGCTCGCCCGGCCGCGCTGTTGCGTGAGGTATCGGGTGATGCGTCCTTTTTCGGGAGCGACCCGGTCGAAGACGAAACGTCCCTCGGAATCGGTCCGCGTCTTGTAATCGAAGGTGAGCCGCTCGGCGATTCGCTCGAAGGGGGTCGGGTCCTTCCGGTTCGAAAGCGGGGCGCCGATCTTGAGCGTGATCTCCTCCTCCGCCGCCGCACGGCCGCCGATCCGGAATGTTCCCTCGACACGTGCCCACCGGTGCAACTTGATGTTTGCCGTGTCTTCGCGGCTCTCGACCTTGGCGAATCCGTCCTCACGGAACGCGACCAGGACGTATGGTTCGGCCCGCGGCGGCAGTGTGAAACGGCCGTCGGCTCCCGTTTGGACGGTCGGGAGAGGAGCATAGGAAGAGCGCGCGTTGTTCTCGAAACGGACCCTGCGATCCGCGGTAACCATTGTCACCGGAACTCCGGCCGCGGGGGTCCCGTCGGGCCCGCGGACGATCCCGGCGATCGGCGTTCCCTTGCGGAGCCCCACGTGAAACGTCACCTCCCGCTCGTCGGTGCCGATCCGTCTCGGTTCACTGGGGAGGTAGCCGTCCGCTTCTATCCGTATAGCCCGCTGGGGATTTCCGGCGATATTCCAGGAGTTCCGGTATTTGCCCTCCTTGTCCTGGACCGCCAGGTCTTCTCTCCATCGAATCTCGTCATCCTCGGACCTGCCCCAATGTCCTTCGACCAGGCGGAATTCGGTCACCGGCTCGTTCGTCTCGCCGTCCGTTACCCGGCCGGAAACGGCCCACCCGCCCTCGTTCAGCGTAACGAGATGTTCTTCCTCGCTTGGGCCGAGCGTGACGTTCACCTTCTCGTAGCCCTCCTTGCGGATCACGAACCAGAGCGATTCTCCCGGAAGCCAGAGCCGGCCCCAACGTCCTTCCGAATCCGTCTCTAAACTCCGCCGGCTCTTCGACTCTCGGTCGTATTTTCCATCCAGGGAGAGCGTCTCCCGGTCAATTGCCGTCAGAACGGCGGCTCCCGGCAGCGGCTTTCCCTCCGTATCGACCACCTTGATCCGGATCGGTTTCCCCTCGACAAGACTTAGGTCGAACGTCCGCCGGTTTGAATCGACCTCCAACCGCCGCGACCCGGGGGCGTATCCCTTCTTCACGACCGCCAGCGTGTATTCGCCCGGCTTGCACGGGGGCAACCGATAGCGGCCCTTTTCATCCGTCGTCGTTACGGGATAGTCCAATTGCGTATACGTGACGAACCGCCCCACCAGGGCCCCGGCAACCGGTCGACCCTTCGGATCCCTCACCGTTCCTTCCACTTGGACTTTCGCCGGGCCACCGCCTGCTTCAGAAACCTCTCCCTTCGCCGATTCCTCGACGACCTCTTTTTCCGTCTCGGCCGCCACCTCCGCCCGCGTCAACCCCACCCCCGCCAACAACACGGCTCCCAGTAACCCCAAGACCACCGTCGCCGCCACCACCCTCCGCCGTAGCGGCGCGGCGAACACGGCCCTCTCCAGCGCCGCCACCCGGCGGCGGACGTCGCAACGGCGCGCCATGGCCAGCCCGACGGCCGGGAATGTGGCGGACGCGGCGTCTTCCAGCGCCACCTTGGCGAGGGTGCGGCAGTAGCTTCGGACATCGCCGAGATAGGAGGCGGAGACGGCGTCGCAAACGGCGTCACAGGCCCTGCGGTGGGCCGAGGCGATCCGCCATGCGAGCGGGTGGAACCAGAGGGGGATGGAGACGGCTTGGAGGATCAGGTTCCAGGCGAAATCGGCCGAGCGGACGTGGGACAGTTCGTGGGCGAGGATGCCGGGGAGCCTGGAGGTGTAGTCGGCGCGGCACATCTTTTCGGGAAGGACCAGGACCGGGCGGAGGATGCCGAAGATGAAGGGGATGGTGAATTTGGGCGACTGGAGGACACGGATTCGGCGGCGGCAGCCCAGGTCGGCGGCGAGGCGGCGGACTTCGGCGAGGATTGAATCCGGGGCGGACGTGCAAGAGCGGGCCAGATGCCGGGACAGGCGAGCATGGCCGGCAAAAAGGCGCAATGCGAGGGCCGTGATTCCGAGAGGCCAGAGGATCAGAAGGACGGTTCGCCATGGAATCGAAGCGCGATTAGCCGTCGACGTTTCTGTCGGTACCGTCACCGCCGGAGTCCGAGGTGCCGTCGGTGGAGGGTCAATCGGCATTGACATCTCGCGCGAAACTACGGCGTCGGGCGGGATTGGCTTGAACGCAACTTCTTCCACGCCAACCGGTTCCGAAGGAACGACCGGTACAGCGAAAGTCGTCTCCGGCATCGGAATCCCCACTTCCACCACCGGCAGACCGAAACTCCAAACCGCCACGAGCATCACCCCGCACGCGGTTCCCCGCCACAGCAGGACCCGCCATCGCGGGTTGAAGCGGGCGAGGGCAACGTGGAGGAACCAGGCGAGGGTCAGAAGCAGCGTCGTTTTCAGCATTAACACGGCCCACGTCGGCATGGTGAGGGCTTCGGCCAAGCCGGCCCACAAAGAATCGATTTCAGTCATCATTTCTTCTCCTTTCGGCCGGGCTTCTCCGAAGAGGCGTCACGCTCCTCGGAAAGCCGTTTCAATTCGAGCAAGTCTTCCTCGGATAGTCTCTCGGAGCGGATCAACTGGCACAGAAGCGTCTCGACGGACCCGTCGCAGCAGACCCGGGCCAGGTCGCGGACCATCGTCCGAAACGCCGACTCTTTAGGAGTTTTCGCCCTGTAGAAATACGCCTTTCCGACGCGGCGGCGCGAGAGGTGGCCCTTTTCGAGCAGGATTGACAGGTAGGAGCGGAGCGAGGAATTCGTGATCTCCCACGGGAACCGGCGCTCAATCTCGGCCGGTTTCAATTCCTCCCGCTCCCAGAGAATCCGCATCACCTCCAACTCACCCTGGGTAAACTTCGGCATAATGAGCCTCCCGTGCTATGGTTCCATGTCACAACTGCGGATTTTACCGCAGTTGTGACGGCACCGCAATAGCATCTGCGGATTTTTCCGCAGATTATCCTCAAAACACCTACCCCCAAAAAAGTGTGGGCATGATCTTGCCGTACGCCCCCGCGTTTCGGTCGCGTCGCGACCTACTCCGTGCCCTCCGCCACCAGTTCCAATACCCCGAACAGGGGCCGGTGGTCCGAGGCGATCGGTTCTTTCAGCACGCGGACCTCGATTACCTTCCAGCGGTCGGCGGGGCGGTAGAGGAGATAGTCGATCTGCCGGGTCGGCTCGTCGACCGGGAAGGTGAGGAGCGCCTCGGCCCCGGTGGCGTTCCGCCAGGTCTTCGCGAAGGCGCGCATCGTGGGGCTGTCCGGGACGGCGTTCAAGTCGCCGGCCAGAATCGCCGGACCCTTCAGAAAGCCGGCCAGCCGGTGTTCGATGAGCGGGGGAGACTCCAGTCGGGGCGTCTGGGAGGTGTCGAGATGGGTGGCGATAAACGAGAACACCGGTCGCGGTGCGCCGGAAGAAGGGAGTTCGAGCGACACGCACAAGGCGCTTCGAGGTTCGCCCGGCAGGGGGATGCACCGCGAATCGACGATCGGGAGCTTCGTTAGGACCGCGTTTCCGTATTCGCCTCCGCGGTAGGGCATGGATGCGCCGAACACGGCCTTCATCTTGGTCAGCCGGCCCAGTTCCTCCGCCTGGTCCACGCCGCCGGTCCGCTCGGTCTTCCGGTCGACCTCCTGAAGGGAAACGACGTCCGGGGCGACGGAGTCGATCACGCCGGCGATCCGCTTCAGATCGAGCTTCCCGTCCACCCCTTCACCGTGATGGATGTTGTAACTGAGCACGCGGATGCGCACGGCGGATGCCGCTTCCTCCGCAAGCGAACTGGACTGGATCAGCAACGGCAACACCGCCGCGACGACGATTCTCGAAATCCGCATCATGTCGTGTTCTCTTTCGTACAAAGGAATGCCGCCCTTTTGAAGCGGGCCGAACGTCTCCGCGATCCAATCTTCGCGGCGTCTTCGGATATGTCTCAGGTTTTCACCACTTGAGTGAATGGAAGCGTCGGCATCGACCCGTCGCACGAAACGAAACCCATTCGTTATTCGTGGCGGCCCCTCCTATTACGCGTGCAAGGAAGCGGCCGCCCAATTCGACGACGTGCCGCTTAGCGATCATCGGCCGCCGCTTCCCTCAAGACGCTCTTTCTGTATTCCGCCGGCGACATTCCGGTCAGGCGGCGGAAAGTCATTCTCAGATGACGCGTGTCGGTGAAGCCGCATCGCCTGGCCAATTGTTCCAGGCGGATCGCCCCATTTTCGACCAACCGTCTCTTCGCCTCCTCAACGCGGACCTCCGAAAGGAACTGGTGGGGGGTGCGCCCCAAACACTTCCGAAATCGCCTCTCGAGGTTGCGGCGCGAGATATCGTCGAGCGACTCGAGCGCCTGGACGGAAATCTCGCAATCGTAATTGTCTTGGATGTAGGCGACCGCCTTCGCGACGACCGGATCGTCAATCGCCATGATCTCCGTGGACTTCCGCGCCACGACCGGTTTGGGGGGCAGGGCGACCGGTACTTTGGGAACCTCCTCCCCCAGCATCAGCCGGTCCAGAATCGCCGCCGCTTCGCGACCCAATCGCCGATAGTCCGGCGGAACACTCGTCAGCGGGACCGACGCATAACGGCAAACGATCTCATTATTCTCGACGCCCACGACCGCGACGTCCTCCGGTACCCGTAATTCCATTTCCAGGCAGGTGTCGATGACGATGCTCGCCCGGGGGTCATGCACGGCGAGAATTCCCACCGGTTTCTCCAGCGAGTTCAACCAATCTTGAAGCCGTTTGTGCCATTTCACCCAAGGAGACCGCCGATTCGTGTAGTTCGGGACTTCCAATACGGAGCATGTCGCGCCCGACTCATTGACCCGTTTGACGAATCCGTCGCGTCGGCGCTGGGAGAAAGGGGTGTTCTCCAAACCGTAGTAGCCGAACCGCCGGAACCCCCGTTCCAGGAGATGCTCCGCGGCGCAACGGCCGATCAACTCCTGATCGAACGTCACCGAAGGGAGCCCGCTGACGTCGAGACTACCACCGCACGACACGACCGGCCAAGGGAACCGCCGCGCCGCCCGTAAGTCTTGTTGGGTGACGATTCGCATCAAAACGCCGTCCCCCTTCCACCCGGCGAGACTTGGCAATGCCATATTGATGAACGGCTCGGGATTGACGTACAGGGTCCACTTGCGGCGCTCGTGGGCGTAGTCGCTGACTCCCTTGAGCATCTGCGCATACGCTTGGTGGGCGGTCGAGAATAAGACGGCGACGCGACGCTTTCGATGGGGCATGGCGGGAACGGATGGAAGTAAACGCTCCGGCGGCGACGAACCGCCGATTGGAAGAAACCGAATACCGAAAGCCGACACGCCGCCGGCGCTCAAGCAACTGAGCCGGCCTTCGAACAACTGACTCGTCCAGTAATTATAACACCCGTGCCGCAAAAGTGTACTTTTTTGCGCAAATAAGCCCTTGAAACACCCCGCAACTCGGAATTAGGATTAGAATGTACGTTCGTGTTTTGTTTATTCCTTGGTTTCGTCGGCGATTGTGCCGGGGAATTCGCGATGAGCGATATCTCGGCACCGACGGTTCGCGTCGAAGAATCGCCGATCAACGCCGACCGCCGTGTTACCGGCGGCGCAGTGCCGCTTGTGACGTTCGCCTCGTCAGACGATACCCAGCCGCGGGCTTTCCGGCTCCGCGAGACATACCATGCCAGACGATTCCCCATCTCCTACGAAACCCATTTCCATCGGCATCGTCGGGCTTGGCGGCCGCGGCCGATCCGTCCTCGCACGGACCCTGGCCATCGACCCCCACGTCCGGGTTCCGGCGGTGTGCGATTACCGCAAGGACCGCGCCGCGGCCGGCGCCGCCATGGTCAAGAACCTCCGAGGCAATACGCCGGAAATCTACGACGAAGACGAGCATCACTACTTGAAGATGCTCGAGCGGGACGATCTGGACGCCGTCCTCGTCACGACCGACATCTATTGGACCGGCCGGATCGCCATCGACTCTCTCCGGGCAGGAAAACACGCCGGGCACGAGGTTCCCGGTTGTTATTCCCTCCAGGAGTGCCGCGAACTGGTCGAAGCCCATGAAGAGACCGGCCGTCACTGCATGTTGCTCGAAAACTGCTGTTACTCGCGTGAAACCATGACGCTCTACAACATGATCCGGAAAGGGCTGTTGGGGGAGCCCTACTTCGCGACCGGCAGCTACATCCACGAAGTCCGTAATATGTTCCTCGAAGGGAACGGTTCGCTCACCTGGCGCGGCAAGCTCTGGGCGGAGGACTACGGCTGCTCCTACAACTCCCATGCAATCGGTACCCCCTCAAAATGGTTGGGTATCAATGATGGCGACCGTTTCGCGTATTGTGCCTGTTCGATGACCTCCCCTCGCGAAGCGCATCTCTACGCCGTGGAGAAGTTCGGGAAAGACTCGCCGGCGGCCCAAATCGAGTTCAAGACGGGCGACTTCGTGACGACCCTAATTGAAACGGCCAAGGGCAAGCAAATCCGCATCGACTACAGCCTAGCATCGGAACGGCCCTATTCACGCTATTACCTGGTCCAGGGAATGAACGGCTGCTACGATTCGCGGACCGGCATTTATGTCGAGGGCCAAGGTCCGAACGAGACGTGGCGTAAGCTGGAAGAATTCATGGAGGAGTGGGAACACCCCTTCTGGAAGTATGACGGCGACAAGGCCCGGCAGGTCGGCGGGCACGGCGGTTACGATTACTTCTGTGAGCGCGAGTTCATCAAGATGGTCCGCACCGGCGACCCTCCCTGGATCGACGCCTACGACAGCGCCGCCTGGAGTAGCATCTTGGAGGTTTCCCACCAGTCCATCGACGCCGGCGGCGCCCGAGTGGAAGTCCCCGATTTCACCAACGGCAAGTGGCGCGATGAGAAATGGCGGATCGATCGGATGGTGTGAGAGCGCATCCGCATCATCAGGTTCGCCCGGCGAACGGCACCTGATGAAAGGAAGTGGCAAAGTAACGAATGATAGAGAAGCGAGATAAGTAACGGCGCGGCAGATTTGCGAGGGCGGAAACGAAGCGAAAAGTGAGGTATTTGGAGGTGAAGCCGGAAGTCGATACATTCGTCGCCGGCGGAACCTTATCCGTAGTCCCTAATCCCTGGTCTCCTCCATGAAACGCAACGGCTTTACTCTTGTCGAACTCCTGGTCGTTATCGCGATTATCGGAATTTTGATTGCACTGTTACTTCCGGCCGTCCAGGCGGCCAGAGAAGCGGCCCGACGAATCCAATGCTCGAACAACCTCAAGCAGACCGGGCTGGCGACGCACATGATCTATGACGCGTATCGCGTCCTCCCCCCTTTAAGCAGCGAACACAGCAGCGTCGAAGTGGTCGTTGAAGGCCCTTTCCGTGGAGTAAAGGGGGCGACGGTTTTCTTCTGGATGCTTCCCTACGTCGAGCAGCAAGCTGCTTACGAGCGCGCAAAGAAGTTCGGTTCACCGAAGGAGTACGCGACGAACGGCCCCCCCGTCGTAGTGGAGGGGGCGTGCACGACGGTGGTTCCCGCCTTTTTGTGCCCTTCGAACCCCGGCGCAAAGGACGGATATCCGATCAGCACCTACGGCGGCGCTCACAAATGGGCCGTCAGTTGTTTTGCCGCGAATTATCTGGTGTTCGGCCAGCCGGATGCCGCCACCTGGGCCTTGCGACTTCAGGGACAGCCCACTCTCGACCGCTCTTTCCCTGACGGTCTCTCCAATACGATCCTCTTCGCGGAGCGGTACGGCAGTTGCGGTTACGCCGGGTCTCCGGATGCCCAGTACACGTATAGCTCCCTTTGGGCCGACGCGAACTGGGGATTCCGTCCCGCTTTCTGCATCAACACCGGCTATCAGCAGCCGGATCGGACCGGGTATCAGCCATGC
>CAZFQG010000001.1:35573-95991 GCA_964520785.1 uncultured Planctomycetaceae bacterium
GCCTTCTTTTCCAGGATTCCCCGCATCCGTGGAACGCGTGCGAAGCTCGCCGCGCGAATTCGCCTCACCCCGGCGTCATGAACGTCTGCCTGGGAGACGGCAGTGTCCGGACGGTCGGTAGTCAAATCAAAGAGCAAACATGGGTCAATGCGTGCGATCCGCGCGACGGCTCCATTCTTTCGGAGGATTGGTAATGCATTCGCGCACGTCGGTTGCTTTGTTTCTCTTACTGGGCATTAGCGTTTCCTTGTTCGGATGCCGGCAGCAGCGCGAGGTGAACCCTCCGCCGATGCATCCGGTCCAGGGCAAGGTGACTTCCGCCTCCGGCCGCATCCCGGCCGGCTGCCAGATTCAATTCATGCCGGATGACGTCCGATGCACCGCCGAAGGTCTCATCGGCCAGGATGGTTCCTTCACGCTGCAAACCCGATACGAGGGGGTCGTCTGCGAGGGGGCCGCCGAAGGGGCCTACAGCGTTACGATCATTCCCCCCCTCTCCGGCCCCGCCACCGGCGTTTCCGGTCCGATCTCCCTCCCCGGCAAGATCACGATCAAGCCGGGCGAGAACACCGTGACGATTCCGCTCCAATAGGATCTCGGCCGGTTAACGCGACGGATCGATGGAAGGGTCGGGTGAAATCCGAATGAGATGCATCGAAAGCGATTCCCGGCGCTTTGAGACACACGCCGTGGAATTGTCTGGTCCGGGATGGCGGCGAGGAGCCCCTTTACTCGGCATTCCTCACCGCCCGGTTTGTCGCCGCATTCCGCTTCTGCTACAATCGACGTGATACGGGTCCCCTTTGCGGTTTTTTTTGTTCGGGATTTTCCGTCGTATCGAACACCCGATCCCGGGTGAGTCGGCGGCGTATCCGGTCCGGCCCGTCCAATGCCCTCTCGGTACGCGGTAGCGCACCAAAGGCGTCACTCTGGAGGTTATCCAGTTATGTTCCGCGCCATGAATCCGTGTCTTCTGAGTCTCGGTCCGTTCGTGCTCCTTTCGTCCCTTCTCCTCGGGGCGGACTCCTCCGCGCCTTTCCGCCTCACCGCCCCGCGGGAGATAGCCGCCGGTGAGGACGCGACGTTCGGGGTGTCCGCTTCGGCGGCGAGTACCGGCGAGGTCACGTTCGAACTGAAGACCTATTCCGGCGCACCGCTATGGACGCAAACCGCCCCCTTCGTTTCCGGCAAGGCGTCCGCCGTGTTGAAGGCGGACCACGCGGCCTCGCTCGAAAAGGGGAACCGCGTTCTCGTCGCGACGACCGTCGGCCGGGAGGGAGCGGCCTTGTACGCCCCGGTTCGGCTTCGAGGGCGCGTGTTCCGTAATCCACGGGAACCGCTCGCGGATTTGCGCCCCGGCGACGAACTTGTTTTCACCGACCTCGCGCGGCTTCAACCGGCCGATTCGCTCAGCGAGAAGTCCGCGCCGGGCAAATGGTGGCGGCGGACGTACCGCGTGCCGGGCGACCCGGCGGAACATGCGCTCGTCTGCGTCGAGGCGCACGACCTGGACGACCCGGCGTCGTGCCTTGCGGGGCGGCTCACGCTGCCGTTGAACGTCCGGGGATGGTACGAGGTATGGGTGCGGACGCTGCGGCCCGAGGCCGGCGGGGGAATCGACGTCCGGCTGAGCGGTGAGCCGTATTTCCTCCGTGCGAATCCGCTGCAAATCGACAGACTTCCGGGATACGCTCAACCGCCCTTCGGCGCGCTGGTCGACGTTCGCTACCGCGCGGCCGACCTGACGGGGCAGGACCTCGTTTTCCAGCAGCCCTACGGGACCTACGAAAGCGAGCAGAAACGCTGCAGCGCCTCGCTTGCCGGCGTCCGGCTCGTGAAGCTTTCCGAGTCCGAGGTCGAGGCAATCGAGAACCATGCGGCGCGGAAGAACAGCCGGACGATCGGGTACGACGACGACGGCTTCAGCTATTTCTTCCGCTGGGGAATCCATGATCCTGTTCTTCAATGAGGACGAGCCGGAGAAGTTCCAGCATATGAACGCCTTCCTCCGGAAACTCCGCGCCGCGGTCGACGAGGTCAACGCGAAGAAAGACCGCAAGGTGGTCCCGTGTGCCAGTTTCGGCGACCGGAGCTGGCATCTGACCCGTTGGGGGACGGGGAAACTGGACGACCAGGGGCTCGACGTGAAGACGTGGCTGGAAGAAGGTCTTTTCGACGCGATCATGCCGGAAGGACCCGGCGCGGTCGAGTACGTCCAAATGGCGGCTGAACTGAAGAGCCGCACCCTTGTCTGGCCCCGGAAGGTGGCAAGAGTAACGTTCCGTGAACACCGCTCGGTCAACGACGACGAAGGTCCCAAGGAACTCGAAAACGGCGCGAAGGCCTGGTATGACCAGGGGGCCGAGGGCATCTTCTTCTTCAATCACGAAACATAAACGACGTTGGGTCGAATTGGTCTGGCGGAAGAACTGGAACTGCGAACGAAAGTCGACGACGTGTACGGTTACCGCGAGGGGCCGGTGATCGAGTTCGACCAGTGGCATCCCGGTGCGGCCGAGGAAGAGAAGCAGCGCGAGACGTTCAAGCCCTTGTGCATCACGGCGGCCACTCCCGACGACGTCGACGGTGAATTGACCGTGCCGCTGGTCAACACGTTCGCCCATCCCGTGACCGCCGCGGCGGTTTGGTCTCCGGGTGAGACGGACGCCGCGAAATGGACCTCCTCCCCGGGCGAGGCCGCGATCGAACTGGCCCCCGGCGAAGTGGGGACGCTGGTTTTTCAGATCAAGGCGAGTCGGACCAATCCGACCGATCCGCCGCGATTGAAGGTGGTCTACTCGACCGGAGCCGGGGCCGTGTTCCGTCATAGCGAACCGGTCCGCGCGGTGCCGGCCGCCGCATGTCCGAAGATCGCCGCGGCCCCGAACCTCGATGGCCGACTGGATGACGCGGCCTGGGAGGCCGCCGGCGGGTTGCAACCGGCGCGGTTCTTTCACGTTGGGCGGGAAGAGGACGTTCCCGGCACCGCGAAGATGGCCTTCGCGCGGGACGACGAGAATGTGTATCTCGCCCTCGATTACTCCGGCGACGTCTCCAAGGCCGACACGAGCCGGGCGGATCGCGATGCCCGGGCCGTCTTTCAGACCGATCACGTCCAACTGGCGATCGACACGGCCGGAAAAGAACGCGAGTACCGGACGTTCGCCGTCACCCTGGCCGGAGACCAGGCGGATGTGCTGGCGAGTTTCTGTCCGTTCGCCGGCCATTTCCAGCGCGACGAGAAGTGGAACGCCGACTGGACGGCGAAGACGGTGCTTCGCGCGGGTGGTTTCTCGGTGGAAATGGCGATCCCGCTGACGGCCCTGGCAACGCCGAAACCCGGCGACGTCTGGCGGATCAACGTGGTCACCCGGCTGACGACCCCGCAGGAGAAGGCGGTCGAGGGGTCCTGGTCCTCCGCGGCACGCGCGTTTCACCTTCCAAGAGCGGAAGGAACGCTTTTCGGAACGTTGTGGATGGAATAGAGACCGCCCCGGAAGGTACCGCGGGACTGCCTCAAGCGGACTCAAAGACGATCGATTCGAGGTTCCTCGCGTGGTTGTCGAGAAGAAAAGCCGCCACGGACGGCCTGGGGGAGGGCGTGCGGGGCACTCCGTCGTGGCGGCGCGAAAAAACGGGTATTTCAGGGTTCTTTCCGGGACTCAAAGAGTTCGAGCGGCCCACGCATGGAGGCCCACGCGGCTGGAATCAGAGCCCCGGTCAGACCAGTGGCAAGCGCGATCAAGGCGCCCAGTGCCAGCGTCCCCCAGGGGATCAGAAACGGGGAGGTCACTCCCCAGCCGAGGCTGGAGACTTCGATCCCGGTCCAGGCGGCGGTCACTCCGAAGAGGCCGCCCAGGATGCACGCGACGAGCCCGGTCAGGAGTCCTTCGGCGGAGATGAGCCTGAACAATTGGAGTCGCGAGAGTCCAATGCATCGCAAGACGCCCAATTCTCGACGGCGCGCCCGAACCGACGCGGCGAGCGTCGCCGTTACCGCCAAGGCCGATAAGCCCAGCGCGATCAACGGGACGCGACTCATTCGGGCGATAATTCCTTCGCAGCGGTTTCGGATGGCCTGAGTCATGGCCTGGGTATTCGTCACGCGGACATAGGTCTCCATGGCGGACGCTCCGTCAGGGGAATGCATCCTCGCGAGTGTTTCCACACTGGCCTCGAGTGAATTGGGATCGCGAGGCGGCGTTCCGCCGCCAAAACGATCGCCACGTATCGCCGCCGGATCGCGCGGCCCTTCGTCGCGTCCGCCCTGCCCCGCCGCCCGGACCGTCTCCCGGTTCGCTTCCCTTGGAACCTTCTCCTCCAATTCCAGCAAAAACGCTCTGGGAAATGAACCCGGGAAATCGGCCCCGGCGGTTTCGGACGCGACGAATACCATGGATGCCACATGCCCCAGGCCGCGGCGCATCCGCGCCGACTTCGTCAGAAGGTGCCAACCAGGCACCCGGACGACACCGGCGATTTCGCGCGAGAGCGTTCTCGTCCCGTCGACGGTCTGTATTTCCAAATCACACCCCACGTCGAACCGGTGCGGCGCGAGGTGGTAGAGTTCTTCAGTGATCAAGCAGGCCCCCTGTCTTTCGACTTGCGAGATTGCCTCCTCCGCGTTCCCTCGGACGAAATGGGCCGAGATCATTCCGTCGTCCGGGTCGAGGATGCTCCGCGCGTCACCGCCGATGTAGATCAGGTCGCGCCACCCCTTGGTGGAGTTCGTGACAGCGACGGCCTCGTCCGAGATGGTGGGATGTTGCAGGAATAATGGGATGCACCGCGCAACGCCGTTAAGCCGCGAGATTCGCTCCACCCCGGCCTCCGTGAGCCCTTTGGGGAACACGACCGCGACCGCGTCCGGGGATCGCTGGCCGACGAGGAAGGGGGTTTGCATCGAAAGCCCCCAGACGTGGACGGTGACGAAAAGCCCCAGGCCGATCATCATCGCGGAGGCCCCGGCGGTGGCGCGCCAGAATTGCGAAGTGAGCTGGCCCTCGAGCAGCTCGCCGCGGAGGCGCAACATTCGCGCCAACGGCACATAGAACAACCATTCCGTAAGCCGGATCGCCCAGGGAGCAAGCAGGACGAGTCCGGTTACCGCCGGGATGTAACTTAGCGGAGCGAGGAACGTTCTCATCTCCAAAGGCAGTCCTGGAACGAACGAGACGAGGGGGTTGATCGCCAAGAGGAGGATGGACGCCGGGAGCAGCCACGGCGGAGGTGACCCTGGGGCCGGGGCCAACGCCGACTCGTCGACCGACTCCAGCGGATGGCGGCTCGCCGCGATGGCCGCCGCCGGCAGCGCCGCGACGAGGGTCGATCCGCAGACGATCGCCGCCGCCATCGGAAGGACGGCCGATGCCGCCGTCGCCAAATCGGCCGCCGACGCCGTTACGCCGCGGGTCAGGAGGAACCAGCCCAAGGGGATGCCCGCCAAGAATCCAACCGTCGCCAACAGCATCGCCTCGGCGAAGACCAGCGAGACGATCCGTGCGCGCCCCGCCCCCAGGGCTCGGAGAACGGCCATCTGTCGCCGCCGCGACTGGACGCCGATGCACAGCGAAGAAAGCAAGACGTAGAACGCGGCCAGGCAGACGAGAACCGTCGCCATGTGAGGCAGCACGCCGAAGCCGCCACCGAGTCGAACGCCCCGCCGGTGCGCCAGATAGTCATCGGCGCCGAGGATGCAAACCGGCACGAGTCCCTGGTGTTCCTCCGCGGATCGTTCGAGATCGGCACGAAACCCCTCCGCGGCCGGTTCGTCAGCCAGGATCACGAAGACGCGGTTGACGCGGAAGGGCTCGGCCGTAATCTGTTCGAAGGCGGCTCTGGAAACGAGTACTCCGCCGAAATCCTTCAATACCCCTTGATCCGGGAAGAAACCTTTCTGACGACCCTCCGTCTTCGCGCGCTTCCCGGAGCCGGGCGTCCGGAACGTGGCCCCGATGGGGAATTCGCAACGTCCTCCGCCGGAGGCGACGATCAGCGTGTCTCCCACGTCCAGTCCGTACTGGGTGAGAACGTTTTCATTGACGATGAGCTTTCCGCCGGCCATGCACTCGTCCCAGTTGGAGACGGAGACGCCCGGCGGGCACCGATCGTCGGCGCAGGCGACCATGATCCGCGGCGCGGTTTCCAGAGGGTGGTACATCGGCCCGCGGAACATGCCCCCCGGCTTGAAGAGTTCCACCTTGGCGCAGCCGGTCTCCACGGCCCTTTCGACGCGGGCGTCTCGACGGACCTCGTCGAGGAGCGGTTCGTGGAGAGCGGGTCGCGGCGGGATCATCCCATAGCGTTGCTCGTCCGCTTCCCAGTCCTCGTAGCTCCCGGAGCGGACCACGAAATCGTAAGGACCCATCGGATCCGGTGGACTCTCCTCCGGCGGGATATGGTAGGCGCCGGCGACGCAGAGGACCAGCGCCGTCGCCGCGGCAACGGAGATGACCGAGAGTAACGGCCGGATTCGACCGCTGCGCAAGCCTGCCAAGAGAAGGAGGCGAATCAACCGCATTCGGAAGCCTCCCCGCCGGGCGCCGCGGCATCGTTCTCCTCCAGCATCGCCTGATACTGGGCGCCCAGGTCGTGCGGGCCGTCGAAATCCTCCGTGGCGGCATCCCGGACCACGGAGCCGTCGCGGAACATGAGGACGCGGTCCGCCCAGGCGGCGACGTGGGGCGCGTGGGTGACCATGATGATGGTGCGGTCTTCCCGGTCGCGGAAATCGCGGAGCAGCGCGCAAATCTCGTGCGTCGTCTTCAGATCGAGATTGCCGGTCGGTTCATCCGCCAGGAGGACGGCCGGATCGTTCGCCAACGCCCGGCCGATGGCGACGCGTTGTTGCTCACCGCCGCTAAGCTGTCGCGGGTAGTGAGCGCGCCGCCCGGCCAGGCGGAGGAGATTGAGCAAGCGTTCAATACGATCTCGTTCGCCGCGTTTGGCTCGCGAGAGCAACAGGGGGAGCCGGACGTTCGCCTCGGCGGTCAGGGTGGGAATCAGATTGTAGTTCTGAAAGACCAAGCCGATGCGATCTCGCCGGTAACGAGTGAGGGCACGGTCGGAGATGGCCGAGAGATCGTCACCGTCGATCAAGACGCGGCCGCCGTCGTCGGGCCGCAGCAACCCGCCGAGGAGGTGCAATAGGGTGCTCTTTCCCGAGCCGCTGGCCCCCATCACGGCGACGAACCGGCCCCTCGGCACGCGAAACGAGACATCGCGCACCGCATGGACCGCCTCGGCTTCCCGCCAGAACGTTTTGCTCACCCGTTCCACGACCACCGCGTCTTTTCCAGTTGTGTTCTCCGCGAAATCAACCATTCACTCTCTTTCCCATGAATCCCAACACTTATGCCCTACGTCTTGCGCCTATTCAGTACTCCCCAACGACTTCTCCTCCAGCCCTCGTCCACAAAGCATACCAAGTGGACGGTTCGATGGTCTCATTGACGAACCGAACGCTGCCGTCGGCGAAGCATGCGTTAACGCCGCCGGGGTGCCGGCTTCGCGCCGCGGTGGCCTTCTCGGAACCGTACACTAGGTCGGGAACCGGGCTGTTGGGACTCAGACGGCCGTTCAGAAGAGGACCGGCCGGCGCGCCGGCTCGGAGCCAGGTTGAAAGGCGCATACCGTCCCATCCGGAGGCCGCCGCGATGACCGTTTGGGCATCCACGGGGCCGTCCACTCGCGCCAGATTGCACGAAGCCTTGGCGCGGTAGACCTGAACGTCGGGAGTGGAAGCGGTCCCCGGTGAATCGCAGGGTCCACGTAACGATTCCGCAAAGGCCAGGGTGTTGCTTGTCCCGTCCGTCAGATCGGCTAATCGAACCTTGGCGTTCACCCAACAGATGCCGTTGTTTGCTCCGAATCCGGGATTGTAGACACCATCCAGCCCGTTTCCCTGGCTCATTCCGTAGTTGCTTCCCGCCAGACGAATTACCGCCCCTGAAAGCCCCTTGCCGTCGTGAACCGCCGCCTCGGGATCGCTCGGGCACAGGAACATGGCAACCGGGGTAGCGGCGGCGACACGAAGTTCCTCGGGGAGATCGGTTCTGCCAACGTGCCCCAGGGTGACATTGAAGTCGATCAGATCCCTCAGGGCCTCTTGCTCGCCGTACGGCAACAGTTTCGCCAACGGGGAGTAGTCATTCGGATAGGGCAGCAGCGAGTCCGACCAACCCGCGTTGGGCAGAACGCCGGCGTGGGCACCGGCGTAGTTATGCATCGCCAAACCACATTGGCGCAGATTGTTCGTGCAACTCATCCGCCGTGCCGCCTCCCTGGCCGCCTGGACGGCCGGCAGGAGGAGAGCGACGAGGACGCCGATAATCGCGATGACGACAAGGAGTTCCACGAGTGTAAAAGCGGTGCGGGTTTTCTCTTCAGCCATGCGTATTCCGTGCTTCAATTCCATTTCAAAACAACCGTGGCAGTCCACTCCGTGGCAAATGCGAGCGCCTACGCACGGAAAGCCCTCTCTGGCGAACTGTCGCTAGAGCAATCGGCGTGCCAGTTCCACGTCTGATACGGCAACAAAGGAATCTCCCCGGCGGAAACGAGCGAAAAAAACAGGCGTTTCCCGCGGATTGGCCGCCCCGACTACGCGTGTCCCGTCACCGGTTTTCCCATTCCGAACTGGCGGTATCCATCGATTCGGACGATTCGGACTTGAAGCCGCACAATCGCGGTGCTTGAGGCACACCGATTGTGCATGACTCCGGCGGAACTGATGAATGTTTCTCGTCCCAGGGAATGAATCGGTGGCTCATCGCGAAACGGAAGGCATGCTTGTCGCGAAAGAAACGGAGTTTCGAACGAAGCCAAGGATCATCTTTCCAGCGACCGAATCACGGCGACCGGCGCCGCGATTCCCGACGCCCGAACGGGACCTACAACATTCCCAGAGGATCGACGTCCACCGTCCATTGGGTATCCTTGGACGTCTTCAGTTGGCCGGTAATGTCGCGGACGAGGCCGCGGATGGCATTTCCGTCGGTCGATTGAAGCTGCAGGTGGAAGCGGTAGAAGCCCCGCAGCCGCGCGATCGGGGCGGGAGCGGGGCCGAGGAGCCTCGCGTCGATGGACCGGCCGCCGATGGCGAGTTTCAGTTCACCGGCAAGGCTTTCCGTAAAGGCGCGGGTCTCCGCCTCGTCGAGCCCACGGACGATCAGGCGGACCATCTTCGAAAACGGCGGGTAGGAAAACGCCTTGCGCAGCGGAATCTCCTTCATTGCGAAGCCCGTGTAATCGTGCCGCGAGGCGGCGACGATGGCGTCGTGGTCGGGGTTGAACGTCTGCACCCAGACGCGGCCCCCCTTGTCGCCGCGGCCGGTCCGCCCGGCCACCTGGGTGACTAGTTGGAAGGTTCGCTCCGATGCGCGGAAGTCCGGCAGATGGAGGGCCGTATCGGCGTTGATCACCCCCACGAGCGTCACGTTCGGAAAATCGAGCCCCTTGGCGATCATCTGCGTTCCCAAGAGGATTCGCACCTCCCCCTTCTTGAAGCGTGCCAGCGCGTTCTGGTGCGCCCCACGGCCCTGCATCGTGTCGGTATCCATTCGCAGGCACGCATAATCGGGAAACCGGTTCGCCACCTCCTGCTCCAACCGCTGCGTGCCGGTGCCGCTGTAACGGATGCCGGCGAAACCGCACTCGGGGCATGCACCGGGGGCGGGAATGCGGTAGTCGCAGTAGTGGCAAATCGCCATGGAGTCCGCCTTGTGGTGCGTCAGGGCGATCTCGCAGTCGGGACAGCTCGCCACGTAGCCGCACGCGGGGCACTGGATGTGCGTATTGAAGCCGCGGCGGTTCAAAAGCAGAATCACCTGCCCCCCTTCACGCAGTGCTTCGCTGACGGCCAGGTAAAGGGGACGGCTGATAATGCCGTGCCCGAACCGCGTGTTGGCTTCTTCGCGGCGGTCCACGATCCGGACGTCCGGCAATGGCCGGTCCGAAATCCGGCGCGGCATCTCGACGAGCGTGTATTCCCCTTTCTTCGCGCGGTACCAGCTCTCCAGCGAAGGGGTGGCCGAACCGAGAATGAGCGGAACGTTCTCCAGCCGTGCCCGTTCAATCGCTACGTCCCTCGCATGATACCTGGGGGCGGTCTCCTGCTTGAAGGAACCCTCGTGCTCCTCGTCCAGGACGATCATCCCCAGATTGGGCGCCGGGGCGAAGATGGCGCTTCTCGCGCCGACGACGACGGTCACCCGGCCGTCGAGGATGTCGCGCCAGTGGCGGTGGCGTTCGGCATCGGTCAAGTGACTGTGCAAAACGGCGACCCGGCCGAACCGCGACCGGAACCGTTCCACCGTTTGCGGCGTGAGGCTGATTTCCGGGACGAGGACGATCGCCTGGCGCCCCAACTCGACCACATGTTGGATCGCCTGAATATAGACTTCCGTCTTTCCGCTGCCGGTCACGCCGTGAACAAGCAGCGTTCGTGCCCGGCGAGATTCGATCACCTCGACGATCGCCGCCAAGGCCTTCCGCTGGTCTTCGTTGAGCGCCAGATGTGGTTGGATGGGAACCGCCGCCTCGGTGTCGCACGCGCTGTCCACGCGGCGGAGCTGGGTCCGCAAGATGCCCAGACCGCGGAGTTTGGCGACCGGCGCGAGGGAGCACTTCGCGGCGCGACTGAGTTCCGTCGCGGTCATCGGTTCGGCCGAGGAGCGAAGCGTCTTGAGAATCGCTTCCTGTTTCGGCGTCAGGCCGGCGTCCTTCGCCAGCGCATCGGCGTCCGGAGCGACGACGAGAACCCGGGCCATCCGCGTTCCCGCTTGGGCGCGAACGCCGGCCGGAAGGACCGTCTCGAGGACCTGCCCCCAGGGGCACAGGTAATACTCGGCGATCCACTCGGTCAGGCGGAGCATGTTCGGCGAGAGGAGCGCCCTGGGGTCGATCACCGAGTGGACCGCCTTTAGCGGCCGCGTCCCCTTCTTCACGTCCACGGCGACGCAATACGCCTCGGCCGTCCGCCCCCCGCGTCCCAGAGGCACCTTCAACCGTCGCCCCGGTTCCACGTCGTCGGCGAGTTCCTCCGGCACCAAGTAGTCGTACCGCCCCGGAGGCGTCGGCGAAAAGACGACCGAGGCCGTCAGTTGTTCCTCGCCGTCGTCCACGTCCCATGGATCGGGCTCGCGGTCGAACAACGTAGCTTGTTGAGGCGTATCCGGCATGAAGGGACGTCACGGGGCAAAAATGGGGCATGAACGGTCACGCCCATGTTATGCCGCGCGGCGCCGCGATTCAACCCCCGCCTCTACGTCCAGCCGCCGAGGAAACGGAATCGTCGGTTCCTCCACTCCCACGACTCGATCCGCCGAAAACGCACCGGCGAGGCGCCCAGCCCACTGCGCCGCCAGGCGATCCGGCCGGACGATGCCGCGGATGGTTTCCGCCGTGAGGGTGAACGCATGAATACAAGCGGATTTCGCCGCGCCCCCCTCGGCCGCCCATCGCCAGAAGAAGCGCTCGTCTTCCAGGGCTTGGCGGAAACCAGGCCGACGATGGAAAACTGCCTCCTCAGCAAAGAGTTCGCTCGCCGGTTCTAACCGCGTCTCATAGCCCAATTGGCATAGTTGAAGGCATGGGTCCAGCATGCCCCAAACCGGCCCCAAAGAGGCATTAAAACCCCCCACACGGCGCAAGGCGTCTCGGCGGTAGAAACCCCCAAAGAGATCCGGAGCAAAACACTCGCCCGGTCTCAGTTGAATTGAGCCGGGGTTGAGGACGCATTTCAGACGGCTTGCAAGGCTTCCCGGGCGGTACCGGACACCTCCGGAGAGTATTCGCGAGGGATGGCTTTTATCGAAGATGCACGGAACGACCGAGGCGACGTTCGGATTCTGGAATAAATCGATCGGGGCACCCGTCCAGCCGGGCGAGACCTGCATTCCACAGCCCAGAACATGGACGACCGGCGCGGTCGCCATGCGGAGAGCCAGGTTGAGACACTCCACGACCGATTCCCCGTAGGAAGCGAAGACGAAATCGACCTCGTCCTTGATGTCGTAGGGATCTTTATAGACGTCGCCGAGGACGACAAGAACCTGGGTGGACCTGGGACGGTTCTCCAGTACCGAAACCAGGCTCTCCTCCAGTTGCTGAACGTCTTTCGAAAAGGGAATGATAATCGAAAGTCGCGGCACGGTTTGCCCGCCTTTCTCCTCGAAAGCTCTTGAACTCAGATGGAAAAGATGTCAATCGGAACGGATTTCGGGTGTCACGGTCAAAGGGGTCGACCTCGCGGCTTCGACCGACGCGGGTCGAAAACCCGTCCAGACCGTTTAGTTCGGTTGTTCCAATTGGAGGAATTTAGCGAAAATGGCAAGGACAAGGGAATTCGGTGATAAACCAAGCTTTTCTACGCCAAAACAGAGCACTCAGTATATCCCCATTGGGGGAGTCCAGCAACTGTGATGGGTTCCGCCAGCAGGGCGGGGCCGCTATAATACGTGTTCGGCTGAAGGGCGTCGTCAAGTCTTGTTTTTTGCAAAACACCAGCTTTCAGGTTATCAATAGACAATCAAGAGTGTTCGCAATCAGAGAAGCGGTACATGCGTATAGGAATCCCGAAAGAGATAAAAGAGGGGGAATATCGTGTCGCGATTACGCCCCCAAACGTGGCCTCTCTGGTAGAGGATGGAAATGAAGTCTTCATCGAGAGCGACGCCGGAAAGGCGGCCGGAATGTCGAACGCGCGTTACGAGGACGCCGGCGCTTCGATCCTTCCCGACATCAAGTCCGTGTTCGATATGGCGGAGATGGTCTTGAAGGTCAAGGAGGTTCTGCCTCCGGAATACGGGCTTCTTCATGGCGGCCACATCCTGTTCACCTACATTCATAGCGCGATCCGGCCGGAGGAAACGCAAGTTCTGCTTGACGCCGGACTGGTGGGGATTGCTTACGAGGACGTCATGACGGACGACGGTGAGTTTCCCCTTCTTACCCCGATGAGCGAAATCGCCGGAGAAATGGGAATTCTCATGGGCATCCACTATATGGCCAGCACCGAAGGAGGCAGCGGCGTTCTCATCGGCGGTGCCCCGGGGGTACCGCCGGCGAAGGTCGCCATCCTTGGCGTGGGTCATGTGGGTATCGGCGCGGCCCGGTACGCGTTGGGTCTGGGCGCGGACGTTACGCTCGTCGACGTCGACGTCGACCGGCTCCGGAGAATTCGTCAGAGTCTCTTTCCCAACGTCAAAACGCTTTTTTCCAACTCGGATAATATCCGCCGTATTCTCCCGGAGGTGGACATGCTCGTCAACGCGGTGAAGTGGAAGCCGGGAATGCGGCTGGTTTCCCGGGAAATGCTCCACCTGATGAAATCGAGCGCCCTGATCGTGGACATCGACTGCGAGCCGAACGGCGCAATTGAAACCTGCCGGTTCACGACGCATAACGATCCGATCTACGTCGAAGAGGGCATCCGCCACTACTGCGTTCCGAACCTCCCTTCCGCGGCCGCGCACACGGCCTCGCAAACCCTCTCGAACGCGACACTTCCTTACGTCCGAGAGATCGCGTCGAACGGGGTCGCCGCTGCGCTTCGGGAAAACGCCGCGCTCCGCCGTGGGTTGGGGTTCTGCAGGGGACAACTGACCTTCAAGCCGACCGCCACCGCGCAAAACCGGCCGTTTACCCCCGCCGAGGAGGCGATCTCCGTGCTCGAATAGCCTTCGAGAAAGGTTCTCGATGAACGTCGTGATCGTGCATTACCACTTGAACCGGGGAGGCGTCGCGCGGGTGATCGCGAACCATGCCGCGGCGGTCGATTCCGCGGTCGGCCCCGGAGAAAGGCTGCGGCTCGTGGTGATGCACGGCGGGCGAAGAGAAGGCTGGACCCGCGCGGCGTTGACGCGAAGCCGCAACATTGATTCATCGATCGAGGTTTGCCCGACCCTGGACTACGACGACGGCTCCGGCGTATCGTGCCGCGTGCGCCGAGACTTGCCGGAACGCTTGGCGGAACTGGACCTGTCGCCGCACGAGACGGTGATCCACGTTCACAACCATGCCTTGGGAAAGAACCTGGGTCTGCCGGACGCGGTTCACTCCCTGGCGAAGTCCGGTTATGGGCTGCTTCTGCAAATCCACGATTTCGTCGAGGATTACCGCCCCGCGAACTACCGGCGGGTGGCGCAGACATTCGGCCCCGAGCCGTGGAAGCGTTTGTATCCAGTGGGTCCGCGGATTCACTACGGCGTCTTGAACCCGCGCGATTGGGGTATTCTGAAGGCGGCCGGCGTCCCGGAGACACATCTGCACCTCATCCCGAATCCGGTTTTACCGTTCGAGTCCGTTCCATCCCGACCGGCCGCTCGCGAGCGGCTGGAGACCCTTTTTCGCGTCAATCGGGATGTGGCGTTCCTATTGTATCCGGTCCGCTGCATTCGGCGAAAGAATATCGGCGAGGCATTGCTGCTCTCCGTATTGGCCCCTGGAAAGACGGTGGTCGGCTTCACGCTTGCTCCGCTGAATCCGGCGGAGCGCGCGTTTTATGAACCTTGGCGGACCGCCGCGGAGGCGCGGAGGCTTCCTTGCCGTTTCGAGGTTGGGGGCTCCGACGCGATGACCTTCGCGGAGGCGATGGCCGCGGCCGACGGGACGATTACGACGAGTGTCGCGGAAGGATTCGGCATGGCCTTTCTGGAAGGCTGGCAACTGGGGTTACCCCTCGCGGGCCGCGATTTGCCGGAGATTACCTCGGGGCTCATTTCGCAGGGGGTCTCAGTCGGAAATCTCTATTCACGGCTCGATCTGCCCCTCCAATGGATTGACCGGGAGGTTCTGCGGAACAAGCTCGAAAAGGGTTTCCGAAAGGTATTGCGCGCTTATGGAATCCGGCCGTCGGTCGGATTACTCGGCGAATTGCATTCGAAATGGTCCGGAGAATCGATCGACTTCGGCGATTTGGACGAACAGCTCCAACTGCGGTTGATCGACCTGCTCCACCATGACGCCGCGCGGCGGGATGATCTTTATGCGATGAACCCGGCGTTGGACCGTGCGCTGCGGACGAACCGGGATGTGCCGGACGCGGTGATCGCGGAAAACGCGAGGATCGCCGCCGAAGCGTTCGGAAAGGAATCACTGGGCCGCCGGCTCGTTTCCCTGTACCGGACCATCGCCGCGGACGGGTTCTCGTCGCGGATCGAAACGTTGCCCCAAGGCGAGAGGATTCTCGAATCGTTTCTTACGCCGCGGCGATTCCGTTTGCTGATGGCGTGATCCGCGACGAACGCGAATCCTTGGGTTGGCGCCTCGTTCTCATGCAGGCAATCGCGGTGCATCGCCGCGTGCCGACCCACGAGATGAGCGCTGCCGAACGACTACCGCGAAGCCTTCCGCTTCGCCGTCTCGCGAATGCCTCTGAGGTCAAGCTTGCCGATGCCGAGAACCGGGATTTCGTCGACCCGGTAGAAAGCGTCTTGTGCCGGAATCCACAGTTGCGGCAGGCCCGCCGCGCGCAGCCGCTCGCGGATTTCCGAGGGGGGCATGGGCAGTTCGGTGTGGAGGACGACGAGCCGCTCACCCTTTCGCTCGTCCTCGACGGCGGTCACGGCGACGCTCGCCGGTTCATCCTCTTCGTGCGCGAGAACCAGATTGATCGTCTCCTCGACCCGCACGTGAGGGACCATTTCCCCGCCGATTTTGGAGAAACGGCTTTCGCGGCCGGTGATGAAAATGAAGCCGTCCTCGTCGACCTTGCCGACGTCGCCGCTGACATACCAGCCGTCGCGGATCACCTCGGCCGTCTTCTCCGGCAACTTCAAGTAGCCCTTCATCACGCTTTCTCCGCGATAACAGAGCATCCCGATTTCGTTGGGGCCGACGTCCCGGCCGGTTTCCATGTGGATCGCCTTCGCCTCGACTCCCGGCAGGGGGCGGCCGACGGATCCTTCGCGGAGGCCGTCCGTGACTCCCTGCTTGGAACGGCTCGGAGGGATATTGACCGAAACGACGGGAGAGAATTCGGTCATGCCGTAACCTTCCAGGGGACGGTGACCGAATTTGGTTTCGAAGGCATCGGCCAGTGATTTGGGGAGCTTCTCCGCGCCGGTGACGACGAGTTCGGTGGTCGCGAAGTCCTCCTTGTCGCAGCGTTTCAAATACGTCCGTAGAAACGTAGGGGTCGCGACGAGCATCGTCGCCCCGTACTTCCTCGCGAGCTTTCCGATGGGGCGAGCTTCGAGCGGCGAAAAGTGGTAGACGCCCAACGCCCCCATCGTCAGCACGTCCCACAGGGTACACGTGTAGCCGTACGAGTGGAATGGCGGCAAAACGCCCAAGACGACGTCCTCGTCGCGGATATCCAGCGCCGAGGAGAAACTCTCCAGGTTCGAGGCGATATTCCGATGCGTGAGCATGACCCCCTTCGGGTCGCCGGTGGAACCGGAGGTGTAGATGATGGTCATTACGTCGTCCGGATCGATGCGGTCGAGGCCGAATGACTTTTCGAGGCTTTCGATCGACATGAATTTCGCCGTAAGAAGGCACGCGATCTTATCCCACGTCGTCGCCTTCGCCCTGAGGTCTTCGAGAAAGACGAACTCGGCGTCGATCTCGAAGGAAAACCGCTCCATTACCTTACGGCTGGTAAGCACGTGCCGGACTTCCGCGTTCTTGCAGCAGCAGTCCATGATCGACGAAGTGACGGTGTAGTTCAAATTCACGGCGGTCCGCCCATCGATTGAGATCGTCGCGTTCACAAGCGCCGCCGCCGCCGTAGGTGGAAGCAGGATGCCTACCGTTTGCTCGTCGTCGGCAAGGACGTAGCGGCGCAGAAGCCGCCGGAACACGAGCGCTCCCGTCAAGAGTCGCTCGCCGGTCAGTTCCATGCCGCTGGAATCGGCGACCTTCGGTTTCTTGGCGTAACGCCGGCACATACGCAGGAATTGTCTCGCCGGGATCATCCCGTTCTCCTCGAAAAAAGGGGGGTTACTTCCGGTTGTCTTCATCGGAGGACAGCGCCGAGACGGCCCGGCGGACGGCTTCGGCGTCCGGCACGCCGTTCATCGGTCGCCCGTACAGGATGGTCAGCGGATAGGGAATCCGTTTCGGGAACTTCCAAAAACACTTTCCACCGTCAAAGCTGAACACGCTCCCCCAAAAACCCTCCAGGTAGACCGGTAGCACCACGGCGTCCGTGTTTTTCAGAATCGTGAGAAAACCGCGCTCGAACTGGCCCATCTTCCCGTCGCGCGTCATCGCCCCTTCCGGAAAGATCCCGACCACCTTTCCCGCCTTCAGTTCCTGTCGAGCGGCGCGGATCGACTCGACGACGGACGTCTCCGATGTTGGCCGGATCGGGATCATACCGACGCGCTTGGCGAACCAGCGGAGCCACCATTTCTCGATGTAGTCGGCATACGTCAGGAAGTGGACGTGCCGCGGAGTGTGCCGGACGAGCATGACTCCGTCGAGCCAACTGACGTGGTTGGAGACGAGCAACACGCCCCCTTTGTCGGGGACATTCTCGATTCCGTCGACGCGGACCCGATAGAAGATGCGACAAAACAATTCCAGCAGGAACGTGAGTACGTGCTCGCCGATGAGGTACAACAGAAACGCGGTAAAGGGTATGAGGCAAATTCCCATGAGCAGGAAGACGTCCGGCCCCGACAATTTCAACCAGTCACCCAACAGGGGAAACAGAAACGAAATCGCGAGCGTTCCCGCGAACGTGGCGAAATTCGCCGCCGCCAGAACCGAACCGCGGGAACTCTCGTCGCTCCGATATTGAACGAATGCCTGGAGCGGAATGTCGTAACAGCCGCCGAACACGCCCAGCATGAAGAGGGCGCCCAGCGAAACATTGAAACGGATTCCCCATAACGGAGTCTCGCCCGGCAGGAACGTGCTCAGTACGAGCGCACCGACCCCCATTCCGAACGCGCCGATCGGAACGAGTCCCAGTTCGATCTTTCTGCCGGAAAGATAACCCGCCGCCGCGCTTCCAAGTCCCACACCGATGGTCAAGAACCCGAGGAGAATCGAAATGCCTCCGGGATCGAGTTTGAGGGTCTTGTCGCCGAATAGGTCGATGTTCACCTGGCACAGCGCGGCGATCGCCCAGAACAGGGCCCCTCCGAAAACCGCCAAAAGCAAGGCACGCGATTTCGCGGCCGACTGGAAATCGTGATATGTCTGTGCCGGCCAGAAGAGGGGAAATCGTCGCTTGGGATCGGCGACCGGAAGAGGACGGATCAGAAGACTTGCCAAGAAACCCACGCCGGCCACGCCGACGAGCGCCAGCGCCGGCACCCACAGATTCTCCGGATGCCATCGCGGATTCAATCCTTTTGCCGTATCCGCGGCGAACTGCGCCGTGTTCAATACGCGATGCAGTTGAGACGCGATGACCGTGCCTACCACGATCGAAATGAGCGTCGTCATTCCGACCCACCCATTGGCGACCGACAACCGGCCGGCCGGCACGATCTCCGGGATCGAGCCGTACTTGGACGGCCCGAACATGGCGCTTTGTGCCCCCATAACGAATAGCACGGCGAACATGAAGTAGATGTTTCCCGTCCATACCGCCAGGACGCCGATCGCCATGATCACGATTTCGGCGAGCTTACAGTCGACGATCACGGAACGTTTGCTGAACCGGTCGGCGACGTATCCGGCCGGCGCCGCGAATACGATAAACGGTAGAGAGAGCATCGCGAGACCGACGCCGACGGCCGACGTCTCATAGTCCTTTCCGACGATGTCCTTGCCGATCCACACCGCCAGCCAACGGAACATGTTGTCATTCATTGCCCCAAGAAACTGCGTGATCAACAGTCCCACGAAACTCCGCGACCACAACCTCTCCTGCTCGTCGGTCACGGCCGGCACGTTGTACGAGTCGAGATTCGGCTCGGTCATTGGCGATAGTTCTCTTTTCTGACGGAACGGTTAAGGGGGCCGACCACGATCCCTCGTGGTGAAGGCTCCTCAAACAGAACCCCATGATAGAGTCTCGGACCGGTAATTTATAGGGCAAAATCGCCAAGATCGTTCTAGCCGGGAACGTGCCGGGCGGAAACGGAAGGACGCCTCCGTACCCGGAGGGACCGATTCCGAAGAAACACGCCGTCCAGCATACCCCATCAAGGGGGAGACGGGTAATTGAAAACCTCTGCTCTACCGCAGTCCTTCTCAATCGGCGCATTCATTTCGCAGCTTCCATGGCTCGCCGAGCAAGCGACTCTTGGGGCAAAGCTGAAGAATGACGCCGTTGGCGTCCGTTCCACGGAGAGGGTACTCGTCCAATTTGCGCAGAGCGATGGCTTTGCCCAGGTGCCCGAAATGCCGAGCCTCCGCGCGTTCCTCCACCCAACCCGGCCCCTTGACGAGCAGCAGTCGGTCGAACCGGTCCCAATACGGATTGAACCAACCAAGCAGCTTCTTCATCTTGGCCACGGCGCGGACAGTCAACGTCGAGAACCGCTCGCCCTCCCCCCCTTTCAGTAAGTCCTCCGCCCTCGCGTGCCGGTGCCGGACTGGAAGCGACAACCTTCCGATTATGTCTTCCAGGACTTTCGCTTTCTTTCCAACGGATTCGCAGACCGTAACCCGAAGGTCCGGCCTGAGCAGGGCGAGAACCACCCCTGGAACGCCTCCCCCCGAACCGACATCAAGAACATTCTCGCCTTTTTCAATAAAACGACACAGCGCCGCGCAATCCACGAGGTCCCGCGAGGCGAATTTCTCGAAGTCGGCGTGCCGGGTGAGGTTGATTTTGGCATTCCAGTCCCACAGAAGCCGGCAATAGCTTTCCAGCGTTGCCGCCGTCTCATCCGCCAGGACCACGCCGTAACGCTGGGCTGTTTCCTTCAAGCCGCCTGAAACCACGCGCTCCATCTGTATTTTTCTTTCTTTTTCGTGGGTCTGGTTTTTGCCTCCCCCTTCCGCCGGACGAATAATTCCAACGGTTTCGGCCCTTTCCCCCTCAAAAGGAGATGGAATCATGACCGCCGTTTCGGATAAATCGCGGAATGTGGACGCCGTCTTGGAGTATCGCGCCATAGGCGACTATCTCATTCATCGTCTCAAGGACTTGGGAGTCAACGAAATCTTCGGAATTCCCGGAGATTATATCCTCTCCTTCTGCGCAAGCCTCGAAAAAAGCCCCATCCGATTCATCGGATGCACGCGGGAGGACTCCGCTGGATTCGCCGCCGACGCCTACGCCCGGATCAATGGCATCGGGGCCGTCTGTGTAACCTATTGTGTCGGCGGTTTGAGTTTGTGCAACTCCATCGCCGGGGCCTATGCGGAAAAATCGCCTGTCGTCGTCATCAGCGGCTCGCCGGGCATGGGCGAAAGGGTGAATAACCCGCTCCTCCATCATCGTGTCCGAGATTTTGAAACCCAGGCAAGCATATTCCGCCAGATTACCGTGGCACAAGCGGTGTTGAATGACCCGGAATCGGCATTCCGGAAGATCGACCGGGTTCTCGACGCGGTGAAACGCTATAGTCGTCCGGGCTATATCGAGATTCCAAGGGACATTGTGAATCGGGTCCCGAAGAACCCAGTCTTGCCGGTGACGGTGGATGAGTGCTGCAACACGGCTGCCTTGGCCGAGGCCGTCGCGGAAGCCAAACGCCGTCTCAATGCCAGTAAGCGACCGGTCATCGTCGCCGGAGTGGAAATACACCGCTTCGGCCTTCAACCGCAACTCCTGGAGTTGGCTGAATCGACCGGAATTCCCATGGTCTCGACGATGCTCGGAAAGAGCGTCATCTCGGAGGCGCACCCTCTGTTCGCGGGCCTGTATGAGGGAGCGATGGGCCGCGAGGCGGTGACGCGTTTCGTCGAGGAAAGCGACTGCATCCTCCTTCTGGGTACGTTCATGACGGATGTCAACCTGGGCATCTACACGGCGAGGCTGGAACCGGAACGTTGCATCTCGGCGACAAGCGAGAGTCTCTCCATCAGCCACCACCATTTTCACGACGTGCCGCTGAAGCCGTTTATCGAGGGGCTTATCAAGGCGTCCCTGTCGCCGGGAAGACGTGCGATGCCGCCGTGCGAGGCCGAACCGCCGGTGGAGCCGTTCCCCCGGAAGGATGTCCCGATCCGGATTGGTCGGCTGATCCAGCGTCTCGACGAGGCGCTGGACGCCAGCCTCGTGATCATCGCCGACCCCGGCGACGGGCTCTTCGCGGCGAGTGAGCTGCGGATGCGAACCGATACGGAGTTCATGAGCCCCGCCTACTATACCTCCATGGGATTCGCTGTTCCCGCCGCATTGGGGGTTGGCGTGGCGAATGCCTTGCTGCGTCCGACGGTTCTCGTCGGCGACGGAGCCTTTCAAATGACCGGAATGGAGCTTTCCACCATCGTTCGCCACGGCTTGAACCCGATCGTGATCGTCCTCGATAATCAGGGTTACGGGACGGAACGACTCCTCCATCCGGGGGATTATGAGTTCAACGAAATCCAACCGTGGAATTATGCGAGGCTACCGGAGGTAATCGGAAGAGGGGTCGGACACGAGGTCTTTACGGAGGAAGACTTCGAAAATGCCTTGACCGCTGCCATTTCGAATCGGGGGGACATGCATCTGATCCAAGTCCATATCCCCCGAGACGATGCCAGCCGCACACTCTCGAGGTTGGCCGCGCGGCTGAGTTCGCGGGTCTGAGTACATCGACTCCAATTCCGTCCCTCCACTTGCCGAAAGGCGAGGAGGAAATATAATTTAGGACTTTCTAGGATTACCCGGTGGTGTAATTGGCAACACTAGGGATTTTGGTTCCCTCATTCAAGGTTCGAGTCCTTGCCGGGTAGTTGGACAAATGTTCACTAGGTTGTAATCGCTTGCATAACCCCTTGAGCCCCAAGGGGTTTGCTTGTTTCTTGGGGGTGTCTGCAAAACCCTGCAACGGTACCGCGCGCCGCTTTTGAAGCCGTGTCTTTCGAGTCTCGTCCATCTGACCGTCCGATGATCCAGAATCTTGACGGCGGGGGGTAGCTCAACGAGAATGGGGGTTTGTGAAGTAGGGTAGACGCAGATCTCGGAGTGGTTTCGAGAATCGCAATCGGTAATTCTTGGTTGGAGAGTGCGAGCATGGTCAAAAAGGAGGTCGGATTGGGGGTAATCGGTATGGGACCGGCCAACATGGCCTCCACGCTCACCTTGCTGGGGGACGAACCCGATTTGCGCTTTCGGATCAGGGCGGTCTGCGGCCTGCCGGAAGACGTGATCCGGAAGTGTGCGCAAGATTTCTCCGTTCCCTTTTGGACGACCGACTACCGCGAACTGGTGAGCCGCGACGACGTGGACGTGGTGTGCGTGTTTTCGCCCGATGCGATGCACGCGGAGCACTGCATCGCCGCCATCGAAAACTCCAAGCACGTGGTCTGCACCAAACCGATGGTCACCCGGCTGGACGATGCGCTCAAGCTGGTGGTCCTGGTGAAAGAGCGAGGTGTCAAATTCCTGGTGGGGCAAACGATGCGATTCGACCGGCAGTTCCTGGCAGCCAAGAAGCATGTCGACGACGGTGACTTGGGCCGATTGATCGCCCTGGAAAGCCACTATGTGCATGACATGCGGCCGGTATTCGAATTCACTCCGTGGCGGTTGACCATGCCCCAGGATTTCATGTTCGGCGGCTGCGTACACGGCATCGACGTAATCCGCGCGTTCGGAGGCGACGTACGGCGCGTCCACGCGATCGGCAACCGCGGAGACCTCGGCAGCGGCTATCCGCTTGAGGACAATTTCTTCTTGAATATCGAGTTCGCCTCCGGGGTGATCGGCCGCGTCTCCGGCTTGTACGGCGTCGTCCACCCACCCATACCGATGATGCAATTCGGAATCTACGGCAGCAAGGGGAGCCTGCAGGCCGAATTCACCGACAACCGCCCGGGCGAAATACGTCTCGTGCTGGATGAAACCCCTCGGCACGAGTCGACCGTCATCCGGTTCGAACCCGAACGCGACCGCAGCGTGTACGGCCACGGGGCCACCGTGATCCGCTATATGCGGCATTTCCAAGACTGCCTGGACCACGATCGAGAACCCTCGCCCGGCGTCATCGAGGGGGCCAAGGCGGTGGCGGTGGGCGCGGCGGCTTGGGAGTCGATCCGCACGGGGCACGCGGTGAACGTGTTTAACGGTTTCTGAGTTTCGGTGTCACGCATTTCGGGGGTATAATATGAGCGCCCGCGCCGATACTCGTCAAGATCACATCGGAATCATTCCGTAGTAGAAGTAGAAAGGAAGAAGGTCGAATGACTCAACATGGTAGACGGCTCGGGCACCGCATTACGCGGCGCCGCTTTCTGCAGGCAACCTCGGCGGCAACGGCGGCGGTACCTCTGTTCGTACCGGGCGTGGTACTGGGCAAGAATGGGGGAACCGCGGCGAGTGAACGGATCGCCGTCGGAATGATCGGCTCGGGGGATCGCGCCAATCAACTCGCTCAGCCCCTATTGGGGATGAGCGACGTTCAGATCACGGCAACCTGCGACCCGGTCGCCGACAAACGTCGCGCGCTAAAAGCGTCCGTCGAAACCGCGTACGCATCCCGGCGCGGCGACGGCGGTTTCGAGGGCTGTACCGACTACAACGACTTCCGCGAATTGCTCGCCTCCGCCCAGACGGATGCCGTGGTGATCACCTCGCCGGAGAACTGGCACGCCCTGCAATCCGTCGCGGCGGCGAAGGCCGGGAAGGACATCTACTGTGAAAAGGCGATGGCGAAGACCATCGCCGAGGGCCGGGCCGTGGTCAAGGCGGTGCGCGAGAATGGCCGCGTGTTTCAGGTCGGCCAGCAGCAGCGGAGCGACCCGATCTTCGCGTTGGCGGTCAAGATGGTCCGCGACGGCGACTTGGGCGAGCTGCGGATTATTAAGGTCGGCGTGCCGGGAAACCGCACCGGCCCGCTCGTAAACCCGCAACCGGTGCCGGAGGGGCTCGACTGGGACTTGTGGCAGGGACCCGCTCCGGAACGGCCCTATCAACCGGAGCGGTTGGTCAACATGGTGTGGATGTCGACGTACGACTACTGCGCCGGCTACCAGGCCGGTTGGGGTGCCCACCACGTGGACATCGCCCAGTGGGGCAACCGGACGGATCATACGGGCCCGGTCGAGGTCGAGTCGACCGGCGTATTCCCCACCGAGGGCATTTGCGATTGTCCCATCTCCTGGCATAGCGACTTCCTCTACGCCAACGGCGTCCGTCTCGTTTTCACCAGCTACGACGAGAACGCGATGGGCATCCGATTCGAGGGGAGCGAAGGGAGGGTCTACGTGAACCGGGGAAGAATCGAAGCCGGCCCCGACTCCTTCAAGCCGGTGCTCGAAGCCAAATTGCCTAGCGACTACGTCCCCAACGTCCACCGCGACGGCACCCCCGCCCACCTGAGAAACTTTCTCGACTGCGTCAAATCCCGCAACGATCCCGTCGCGCCGGTAGAGATCGGGCATCGGACCAACGTCATCTGCGACCTCAGCGACATCGCCACGCGGCTGAAACGCAAGCTAAGGTGGAATCCGGAGACCGAGCAATTCATCGACGACGATGAAGCCGGCGCGATGCTCTCCCGCGAGATGCGCGCGCCGTGGCGGATATAGCCCCGAACCAAGCCGGTCCCCGTGGCATGCGGTTCATCGCGTCATTTCCATCGCAAATGCGATTCATCGCACGACGTCGCTACCGGCGTCTTCCGAGAAGACGCGGTGAACCGGACCCTACCTCTCTGGGCAGGTGGTCCGCCGGCGAGCCGAAGACCATGCATTCAACGAGGTGAGGCGAGCGGCGCGGGCGGAAGAGGTCGACGACGTCGGAATGGCCCGTGTTTCCTCCACCTGCGAAGAGGATATTTTTTTTCCAACGCTGGTGGTGCTCATGCCGGTGCGCCTTCGAGAGCTTCAGAATGCTCCATCCATCCAGTTCTGGGTTGGAGACGTGAACGCTTGGGGAGTAGGGAAGCATGTTCGCAGTCATGCGGATTGATCACCCCACTTATGGACCAAGCCGCGCCTTTCTCTCTTGACAAAAATACTGTACTAATGTACACTTACATGCGATACAATAGAGAAGGAGGGGTATATGCGTAAAGGATTTTTTCGGAAATGATTAATACTCTTTCCATTGACGAACTAAGAGACCGGTTTCGGCTCCAAGTGCCCGGGCAGCCGCGCGAGAGGGATTTGGCGGCGTTTTTGTTTGGCCCGAAAACGGCGGCAAGGGGGGTTTTGGTGGAATGGCTGGTCCGCGAGGAAGGGGCGGGGGCCGATTTGTTGGCACTGGCGGCGGGGATCGCGCGGTGCCGGTTGGGGAGGGCACTGGTCGTGGTCGATGTGCAGAGGGCGTTTTTTCCTCCGGAGGCGGCCCGGCTGGGGATGGCACCGGAGTCGATCGTGATTGTCCAACCGCGGACGCACGAAGACGCGGTGTGGGCCGTCGATCAGTCGCTGCGGCACTCGGAGGTCGGGGCCGTTTTGGCGTGGGTCGGTCCGTTTATGAATCGGCTCGATTCGAAAACGCTCCGCCGGTGGCGGTTGGCGGTGGAACAGAGCGGGGCGAGCGGCCTGTTCGTGTCGTCCGAACGGGAGCGGCCCAGGGGAACATTCGCCGACGTGCGGTTATTGGTCGAACCGGTTCCGTGTGCCGCGCGGAATCGCCGTCGTTGGCGAATCACGCCGCTGTATCAGCGCGGCGGCCGTCCGGGGGAACCGGTCGAACTGGAATGGAACGATGAAACGCATCTTGTACGCCCGATTTCCGAACTGGCCGATCCAGCGCCGGCGGCATGCTGAGCCGCAAACCGCCAAGCGTCCGATCGTCCTGCACCACACGGCGCGCAATGCCCAGCATGTCGCGGCCCGCTGCGCAGAGGCCGCGCGTTTGGGCATTCAACCGGGCATGTCGGTCGGCGAAGCGAAAGCCGTTTGCAGCCCCGAAGACCGGAAACGGCTCGACATTGCGCCCCTCGACGAGGCGGCGGACCTGGCCATGCTAAGGACCCTGGCCGACGCCTGCGAACGGTTCAGCCCGACGGTGGGCCTGGTCGCGTCGAGCTCGCCGGACGGGGTGCTGATGGAGATCGGCGGAACGTCGCATCTCTTCGGCGGCGAGATCGCCCTGGCGCGGCAAGTGGTCGTCTTTTTCCGCGACCGGCGGTTTTCCCCCAAGGTGGCCGTCGCCGATACCCAAGGGGCCGCCTGGGCGGTCGCCCATTTCGCCATGCCCCGCTCGCGGCGGATTCGGATTGTTCCTTCCGAGGAAACCATCCAGACGCTGCGCCCGCTTCGTATCGAGGCGTTGCGGCTGGAAGAGAAGACCACCGTGTTGCTGTATCGACTAGGCATTGGGCGGATCGAAGACATCCAGCGGCTCCCCCGGCACGAGTTGGCCGCGCGGTTCGGGGAAGAAATCGGCCGGCGGTACGATCAGGCGGTCGGCCGGTTGGAGGAGCCGATCCACCCCCGGCATCCGGCGATGGGATTTTCCGCCGAAGTAGCGCCCGACTACCCGATTACGCGCCGCGAGGGGGTGGAATATGCGGCCGAAAAGCTCCTCGATGAACTGCTAAGGCGGCTCCGCGAAGCCGGACGCGGGGTGATCCGTCTGGCCGGCGTATTCGGCTGCCAGAGCGGTACCGATACCGCCTGGTCGATCGATCTTTTCGAACCGACGCTCGACAAGGCGCGTCTTTTGGGCCTGATGCGGCTGAAGTGGGAGCGACTGCGATTCCCCAAGGCGGTGACGACGATCCGCATCGACGTACCGGTCTCGGTAAAACTGGGACCGCGGCAAGGGTTGCTGTTCTCCCTGGAAGACGATGAACCGGTACCGGTGCGGCACGAAATCGGCCGCCTGGTCGAACATCTCACCAGCCGGCTCGGGGCGCAATCGGTGCTGGGAATCCGGTTGCTAAGCGATCCGTTGCCGGAACGTTCCTTCCGCCTCCAGCCCCTCGTGGAAATCGGCCCTCGGCACGGCCGCAGGGCGAGTCCCCCTACGAAACCGCGTCCCGTCCGGCTCTTCCCCAAGCCGATCCCCATCACTCTGTCTCCCGAGCCGGCGACGGAGGACCTTTGTTCGTGCCGTTTTCGACTTGGAGGCCGCTTTCACCACATCCGCCGGGCCTGGGGTCCCGAGCGTCTCGAAACCGGCTGGTGGCGCGGCAAGACGGTCCGGCGGGATTATTACCTGGTCGAAACGGAAACCGCCGGGGCAAACGCGTGCCGGTTGTGGATTTTTCAGTCCATACGGCGTGGTAACTGGTTTTTTCACGGTGAGTGAATTGCGTACCGATTACGAATCACGGCATCGACCAGGGGACGGCCGCGTCCGCATTTCGGGCGGAGTGTTCAGAATCTCTCTTCGCCTCCCCAGTACTGCCCGATACTCCCGGACCAGCTTGTCGGCCGCCGTTTTGATCGAGAACGCCTCCTCCGCACGGCGCCGCGCGGCGGCTCCCATCTCGCGTCGGGACGTCTCATCCTCCAATAGTTCACGCATCGCGGCACCCAACGCGGAAGCGTCATCCTTCGGAATCAATTTCGCCGAGCCGGACCCCACCGGAAATATCTCCGCCGTCCCTCCCACCTCGGCGGCAATGACCGGTATTCCACTCGCGGCCGCTTCCAAGAGTACGCGTCCCAGCGGCTCCTGCCTTGCGGGATGGACCAGGATCGCCAGTTCGTTCATCACTCGGTTCACGTCCGTCCGGACACCCAGAAAGCGAGCCCTTGAGCCGAGTCGGCCGAACATCTCGCGGAGGTCTCTTTCGAACCTGCGCGATTCCTCCTTCTCCGATGAACGTTCGCCCAGAATGAGGTAATGGACGTTCGGCGGTCTCGCCTTCGCCGCATGCGCCGCTTCCGCCAATACGTCGAACCCCTTCCGAAGGCCGATCTGCCCAATCGCGGCGACCAGGGGCACACCACGTGGAATTTCCAGTTCTTCGTGCAAATACCCCGAAGCCGGCCGCGGCCGGAACGCTTCCAGATCGACGCCATTGTAGATGACTCGCGCCTTCGCCTCATCCAGTCCCGCCGCGACGTGAAAAGCCAGCACCGCGCGCGACACCGCCAGGATGCGCGTATTCGCGTTTATGTCTTCGATAGCCCTGCGGCTGAGGCCAATGATGTCCCGCAAATGGGCGATTGAAGGAATACGGGCCGCCCTCACCACGGGTCCGGCCAACCGGCTCATCGCCAGACTGTTCGCGTGCAAAAGGACCGGCCGTTCCTTCTCGAGAATCCGCCCGAGGCGGGCACGGCGCTCGTCAAGCGAGGCCCGGTTTCCGTCATGGTCCGTCGCGTCGAAACCAACCACTCTGACCCCCCGGCGTTTCGCCGCCTCGCCCAGCGGCCCACGCTCCGGCCCGATCAATACCGGCCGAATTCCCCACTCGGCCGCCGTATCCCAGAAGGAAAGCATCGATCGTTCGCCACCATTGAGGGTGGAAAACTCACAAAGATAGTGGAATTGAAGCAAAATGGAATCGAATCTCCCGATTATTTGTATTGCGAAACCCGTGCATTCGCGCGGGAACGAGGGGACGGAGACATTTTAGTAGATCGAGCGTCCCGTAGACAAGTTGCCAACGCGATCGCCGGAGGTTTCCTCCCGCGTGTCACGGACGTTCTCTCCGCGTTGCCTTTTCCTCGAATTCCCCTCTTTGCCGATAGTTCCCCGGGGCGAAGTTCGCCGTCGCTCCCGGGTATCGCCGGATGCGCGTTTCCCGACGACGGTCTTTCATTTAACCACCCCCAGAAGTGGCAATATCGGTTTCGGCTTGGTCTCTTGAGCGAAGGGCGCTATAATGAGCAGTTGTATCACGTTCGGCCTTCATGGGTACTTATGTCGTATCGTTCCCTCAAACGCGTCCTCGGCGAAACCAGTATCGAGCGGAAATGCCGCTTTCTGTTCGGTGCGTGTTTGCTCTTGCTTATCACCGCCTCTTTTTGGTGGTATGGGCAACAGACTGAGAAGCTGGTCTATCAGCAGAGCCAGAACACCGGAAGGTTGTTGGTGGACCAGGCTCTCTTAAGCGAACACTGGGAGAGCTTGGACACGAAAGAGACATTCCTTTATCAAGAATTGGTCCAAGACCTGGTCTCGCGTCTTCCGAAGCAGGAGTACGAGTTCAAGTACATCATTCCGAATCTACCGGATGAAGCCTATCAGCCGGAGGACGAGGAGGAACGGCGGATATTGCGGCGTTTCCTGGCCGACGAACCGGAGGACGACGGACAATACCCTTACGTCTTCGCCGAGCGGACCGTCGCCAACGGCGAGGAGTATCAATACTATCAGCCCGTCCGGGCGCAAGAATCGTGCCTGGTTTCCTGTCACATCATGCCGCCCGGCGGATTGGGTGGTTTCGGCCTGCCGGGAACGAATCTCAACATCGGCAGCGGCGTGGGACGCTCCACGGCCCAGGCGGCGGGCGACCTGATGGCGGTCGTTCGCGTTACCATTCCGAACGGTCCGATGCAGGAATCGCTGCACTGGAACCGCGCTTTGCTTCTGGCGACGGCGATCATCACCGGCTTCGCGGCGATGATCGCGTCGTACGTGATCGTCCGGTACGTCATCGTCAAGCCGCTGAAGCATCTACGCGACGTCAGCGACGATATCAGCCGCGGCAACATCGCCTTGAGAGCGGATCTTCACACCGGAGACGAGTTCGAAGCCCTGGCTGTCGCTTTCAACCGCATGTTGCGCCACTTGACGAACATCCAGGAGGAACTCCGCGAGGCGAACGCCAATTTGGACGGCAAGGTCGATGAACTCGCCCGGGCGAACATGCAGCTTTACGAGATGAACCGCATCAAGAGCGATTTCCTCGCCACCATGAGCCACGAACTGCGGACCCCGCTCAACAGCATCCTTGGGTTTAGCGAGGTCCTGGTCGGAATCGACGCGATCAACGACAAGCAGCGGCGGTACGTCTTGAACATCCAGAAGTCCGGGCGACTCCTGCTCGACATGATCAACAGTATCCTGGATTTGGCGAAAATCGAAAGCGGAAAGATGGAAATCCGTCTAAGCGATTTCTCGCTCGAGCAGATTATCGGCGCCCAGTGCGACATGGCCCGGCCCCTCGCGGAGAAGAAGAACCTGGACCTCCTTATCGACGCCGAGCCGGAACTGCCGCCAATGCACCAGGATCAGGCGAGGGTCCAGCAGATTCTCAATAATCTGCTTTCCAACGCGATCAAGTTCACGCCGGAGGGGGGACGTATTACCGTGTCGGCTCGCCGCGATGACGACGGCTATCTTGTTCTGAGCGTCGCCGATACCGGGGTCGGAATCGCCGAGGAGGACCTCGAGACGATCTTCCAAAAATTCCGCCAGGCCCGCCCCTCCTCCGACGGCGATGAGGGGGACGCCATCGTCCGCGAGTATTCCGGAACCGGGTTGGGCCTTTCCATCGTCCGCGAAATCTGCAATCTCCTTCGAGGCGAGGTCACGGCCAAGAGTGAACTGGGTAAGGGAAGTGTCTTCACGGTCCGCCTGCCGTGGAACTTGGAGGAACAACCCAAACGCGATTCCCCTCTGACCGAACATTTCGACCAACTGGGCCGCCGACCGTTCGCCGTCTCGCAAGCAGGAGGCTGATCCTTTGATTATCCGCCCTCCACGAATTCACCTTTCACGCCGAACCCTTCAAAACGCCGACACGTCAAGTCTCTCTCAGTTACACTAAGAACCCTTGTCGTCGCACCTCATCTTCGTCATTCGCCGGTTCTGGCCCATTCAAACGGGCGCGGCGCGCACATTGTTTTGGATCGCCCGTGGGTTGCGCGCTGGCGGATATCGGGTGACGGTCGTGACGCCGCGGTGGACCGAGGATTGGCCGGCGGAGTTCATGCTGGACGAGGTCCGGGTCATCCGGCCCTCCGAGGGCGTGACGGACTGGCGTTCGGTGCGGCGGTTTGCCCGCCGGGTCTACTCGCTGCTGCGATCCGGAACGGAACGGATCGACGGCGTGTTCGTCTCGGGACTGCGCGAAGAGGCGCAAGCGGCCGTCCGAGCGGTCGGCGGCCGCGTTCCGGTGGTCCTCCGTGCCGAACGTAGCGGTCCGGAGGGGGACTGCTCATGGCAGGCTCGTCGTTTGGGAGGCCGACGGCTCCGTCGTGTCTGCGCAACGGCCGACGCCGTCCTCGCGCCCAGCGAGCTGATTTACGAGGAGCTTCTCGCGGCCGAATACGATCCGGCGAAGACTTTTTGTTTTCCTCACGGCGTGCCGCTGGCGCCGCCGCCGGACCGCGGCGACCGCGAAGAATCGCGACTGGCGTTGGCCCGCGCCGAACCGGTGGCCGCGACCACCGCCCGGACGGCTTTGGTCGTGTATCTCGGGAGTCTCGCGAAGAACAAGAACCTGCCGGTGCTGCTCGACGCCTGGGGGGCGCTCTACCGCGAAAAGCGCTCCGCGCGGCTCTGGCTGGCCGGAGATGGTCCCAAGCGATACAACCTGCTCCGCCAGGCGCGCGGGATGGGAATGGAAACGCGGGTCTTGCTGCCGGGGAGTTTCTCAGACGTGGATGATCTTCTCAAAGCGGCGCATCTGCTCGTTCAGCCCAGCGCCGACGACTGCATGTCGGTTGCCGTGCTCGAGGCGATGGCGTTCCATCGGCCGGTGATCGCCGCGGACTCACCGGGCAACCGCGAAATCATCACGCACGACGAGACGGGATTACTCTTCCGCGCCGATTCACCCGTGGCGCTGGCTCAGTCACTGGCGCGGGTTCTCACGGACGATCTCCTGGCGGAACGTCTGGCGAAGGCCGGCCGAAAACAGGTGGAGGCCCGTTTTTCCGCCGAAGCGATGATCGAAACGCACGGCCGGCTCTGGGAACGGCTCCTGCGAACAAGAGACGTTGGAAATCTTGCCGTGGATTCAGCATGAAGCCGCGGAGGCATCCCGGATGCGGATACGGCGCCGATTGGCGCGCATCAAAACCCGAGTATTCCCAATCCCAGTGCGTCTCCGCCGCCTCCAGCTTGGCGTTTCAATCCTTCTCAACGGCCGCCGAGGGGGGCCTAACGTTCCTTCCTCCGGACCACGAGTCGCAGTTCTCGATTTGGTTCCAGTTTCACCTCCAGGCCGGTATGCAGATTCTTTCCGGCGTGGAGCGATTCCTCCGCGTGTTCGGGGGCTTCCACCTGGAATGCTTCGTCGGCGCCTACGGTAAACCATTCAGGGAACTGGTTGATCCGCGTGAAGTCGATGGGGAGGCGAAAATAGTCGCGGTGCCGGGGTCGGTCGAACTTGAGCTTGCCGGACCACGATTCGTCGGCGGCAAGGGAAATGTAAAGAATACCGTCCTTCTCGACCGCGCCGACTCGAACATCCTCGCGCCACGGCTCGATCGTCAGGCCCTGGGTCTTCCAAAGGGCGTACATCAGCGAGGTCCGCGCCGAGTTGCCGTCCCCGTGCCAGCCTTCGATGACGCCGCTGGGCTGCTGCTTCGACCACATCCGCCGTATCTGGATGTCGATCCAATCCTCCACCCCCTTTACCCTTTCGCGGTTGTAGAGGTTGATTCCCCCCTCGGTCAGGTCGGCGTATTCGTCCGCGCTGACCGAGTTACGAAAGTTGAACGGCCCCATGTAGTGCTTGGGTAGATTTCCCAAGACGAAACGAACCGCCTCCAGATACTCCGGCGTTTTGTCGACGAGATACACGGAATAGATGCCGTAGTAGTTGTAACCCCACGTATCGCACAGCCCCGCGTCGTGCGTCCCTTCCCTCGGATTGATGACGTTGTAAAGCAGCCCGTGCTCATTGCGGCCCAGCGCCAGGACGCAATCGTAGAGTTCGTGGATCAGTTTGTTGTATTGTTCCTTCTTCTCCGGCCGGGAAAAGTGGAGGGTGACGTATAACTCACCCATGCCGTCCAGGATTTCGCACCCGTGATCCCGGAGTCGCAACGAGGTGCCTCTCGCCGGGTGATTGTCTCCCAGAAGGTAATAGTCGCCGATGCGGACCGCCCAATCGAGATACTTCTCCTCGCCGGTCAACCAATACAACCGCGAGAGGGCCTGGAGCATCTCGCCGTTGACCTCGACGTTCCGGCTTGGAATTCTGCCGTAAGGGGTATCAAGTAGCGCGTGGGCGAAGACATCGTCGACGATGCCGATCATCCTCTCCGACCAAGGAGACGGTCCAAGCCATTCGGAGACCGCCAGAAGGCCATCCTTGACGTACTCGGAGCCGCCGAAGATAATCGACTCCATGTTGACCTCGTCCGACTGGAAGCCCTCTTTCGAAAAGGAGTACGTGTCCGGAAGGCGTCCGACCCGCGACGTCAGTTCGATTTCCGTTTCAAGCATATCGTGCATGTGGCCCTCGAAAAGCTCCCGGTCGGTCATCGCGCAGGTGAGGACCATGAAGGGGTAGTTGTCCGCCGCCGCGTCCTGGGCGTTCCAAATATCGCGGTCGGCGTTTAGGTTCCGCGGAATGAGCCCCGTTTTCGGATCGGCCGCGGCGAGCCACCCGTGGACAAACCGGTTCGACCGGTAAAACGCCTCGTTCGCGGCCCTGGCGTTCTTTTCGGCGAGAACGAACGCTGCCTCGACCGCCTCATCCTCGGCCGTCACCGGCCGAGGAACCCGCCGCTCGTCCCAAAAAGGGCGCCGCTCGGGAAAGGCCTCGCCGAGAACCGGCCCGCCCAGCCGTGCGATCGTGATGTCTTTCGCCGCGTCGCGTGGTAGCGAGGCCGGCTCGGCCGCGTCCTTCACCCTGACGCGAACGGCGGCGATGAACGCCATGGCGCCGGTTCCTCCGGGATGGAGCTTGACCGTCGTTTTCGGTTCTCCGGTCGGTGGGATCGGCACCGGGACCCACCGAAATCCGTCATACCCGCCTTCACCAAGAACCACCGTCTTGTCCCGCACGGTCACGGCCGCCGATCGTGCATCCCCCTTGGAGCCCCAAAGAAACTCCAGCACTCGGTCCTCGGTAAGCGGTACGCCGATCTCGATACCCAGCGGCCCGTTTCCAATCCAGAGATAGGGAACGTCGGCATAGGTCTTCGGTGGGTCAGGGTCCGTAACCGTAAGCCAAGCCACCGGCTCGGCCCCGCAAGTAGGGGTGCAGACGTGGAAAAGCAAAAGGACGAACGGCAGACGTACGAAGTGGGGCATGATGTTCTCCGGAGGGGCAAAGCCGCGGCGCGAAGTGAAAAACCGACACGAACTCGATTATGACCGTTGGGCGAACCGGGGTCAACGGAAGCCTTTCGATCTCTTGGTCACCGGCCTTGCACCTGCCGAGGCGCGTGTTCGTATGATGAGTCAACACTCCGATGTGATGGGTATGATTACGGGCCAAGCAGCGTGGTTCGCGAGAAACCCTTCGCATCAGATCGCCTCATGATATCCGTGTTTCCCGCTCCGTTGCCACGAGGTATAATCCCGACATTCCGACTTGCCGATGGCCGTATTGGCCTTTTTTTCACTTTTCGAGGAAAGGAGTTGGACATATCATGGCCGCGAACAAGGATGCATCCGGTACTGTATACGACTTCGATCAGCTCCCGGACCCAGCCAAGCGAGAACCAACCCCCCGTGGTGATCACGAAGAGGCGGTCGTTCCCAGCGAGGATAGCCGCCTCATCCGTGGAAATGAGCAGTGGTGCCAAGAGTGTGCGGCGGGGAATGCGACGCCGGAGAGGAAGTCTGGGCTAAGCACCCAGCACAAGAGGGGTTTGGATCCGATTGACTGTGCCCAGGAAGTAATCCGCGTCGCCGGCGACCGGTCGGTTTCGTTGCAGGAACGATTCCGCCGGGTGGACGAGGCCATGGACGCGGTGCTTCTCTCGTTTTCTACAATAGAGACCCGAAAGAAACCATTCCTGGAGGAGTTGGAGAGTGAGACGGACGAGGAATACGACGAAGCCGACGAAGTCAGCGATGCCGAGATGGAGGAATACATCGACTGGCTCGCGAGACAAGCCGCCGATATCATCGAGATCGGGCTGGACAAAATCGTCCGGGGTCTCCGGGTTCCCGACCGAGTGCTTCCGGAGGAGGCGATTCAACAGGCGCAGAGGCACCCGGAACTAATCGCTCCGCGGTTGATCCAGGTTCTCGAGGAGGCAGCCGCCACCGCGACGCTGGACGAACCTTACAAAGACAATGCGCATTTCTTCGCCATCTTCCTGCTGGCGGAATTTGAAGCGGAGGAGGCCTTTCCGGCGATTCGGAAGATACTTTCACTCCCGGACGGCTTGCCGTGCGATCTATTCGGCGACCTGGTCGTGGATGACTTACCGAAAGTTCTCGCCCCGTTTACACGGGACCGCCCGGAAATCCTGGAGGAGATGATCGGGGATTTCTCCCTTGATGAGTCGGTGCGCGGCGGTGCCATGATGACCGTCGTCTCGTTGGTCGACACGGGCTGGCTTTCCTGGGAGGACGGCATGCGCCTGCTGGGACGCCAGATCGCCCGAGACGCCCAAGAGAACAATGCTAGGACCGTCGATTTTTTGTGCGACCGGGCTCTTGACCTTGTGCCGTCCAGCATGGCCGATGAAATCGAAAGAGCGTGTCTCGCCGACCTGCCGGATCGAGGCCGCGCCGTCATGGAGATCATCGAGCGGGCCATCGCCGATCCCGCGATTCGGGAGTCCTACGAACCGACTTATGTGGACGGGATTCTGCCCATTGGAGATACCCTGGCCTTACTGCGAGCATGGGCCTGCTTCACCGACGAGGACTACGACGACGAGGAAGATGAGCTTTCGCTCGAAGATCAATTGAAACGCGGGCTATTGTACCAGGCCTGGGCCGATGCGCGCGAGCTGGACTCCCCGCCAAAGCCGCATTTCCTGGAGGAACACGAAGAGGCCGCGCCGGTGCTCCAACCCTTCGTTCACGACATCCCGCCGGTTGGCCGCAACCAGCCGTGTCCTTGCGGAAGCGGAAAGAAGTACAAAAAGTGCTGCGGGGCGCACCGGTAGCATCCGTTTCGCGACTCTGAAGCATCGGGCGTGCTTTCGTCCCAGCGAAGCGATTTCAACGAGAGACAGCCGGCTGTTTGAAGCCGCTTCCTCCACACGGTCGCACAGCGGCGGCCCGGGGTTTTCGCGAACGATATTCGCATCTTCCGAACCCCAACCACGGCAAGGACGAGAGATATCGAAGCCCGTCTCTCGATCCCGAAAGCCCGTGCGGATTTCGCACTACTCTTTCAGCCCGAGAACCTCGCGGATCGCCGCCTTGAAGGCCGTCTCCGATTCCGGAACGACCCGTGATGCGGTCGGTTCATAGCCCCCTTCGCTGAAAGCGACTTCGGTACAGATGTAGCCCATGGCACAATCACCGTACGCGGCGACCGCCACGAAATCGTCCGGCAAAAGGCTTTGGGCATAGTGCTGGAACTCGATGAACGCTTCGCCCGGCAAGTTCAAGACGACCAGATCGCCGATTCGCATCGCGGTCAGCTCGATAGGCCGATCGACTCGGGCGAGGAAATCGAGATCCAAGGCGGCCCCCCATCGGGCGGCGGGACTGGCCTTGGTATCGTTCAGCGTCGCCGAAGCCTTCTCTTTCGAGTACCTCCCATCCGTTCTCGGTACCATCCGCCACGGAGCGATACGCCACTCGATCTTCTCGGCGGGGCACCATGCGGTCGCCGCGATGGCCTCCTCCATGCCGGCTTGCAGTCGCTTCGCCAGAGAAGTTCTCGCTTCCTTCGAGCCGTCGTTGTATTTACCCATCGTGACGTCGCCGGCGCAACCGGTGAAGTAGATTTGCATCACCCCTTCTTTTTCCTCGATCGCCTCTCGCGCGATCCCGGGAACGTCGTAGCTGGCGCGGGGATCGCCGTAGAAGCTCTGCGGATGGGTGGCATAGTAGTGAAGGCGGACGACTGGTTTTTCGCCGTCGGCGAAGGTGATCGTCTTGACGAACGGATCGATGGGGCCCTCCGGCATGGCGATCAGCTTCGGATCACGGCAGGAACTATAGCGAGTCAAAGCCTTGCCGTCCTCCGAAATGAGCCGCCGAATCGCCGCGACTCGGTCGACCTTCGCCTTGCCCACGCCGATTCTGTCGCACTCGACGAACGACTCGCACGCCTTCGCGACCGCCTGAGCGATCTTCTCGGCGGATTGCGCGATAACCTCGGGGTCCATCATCTCCGGCGGATCGGGAGCTTCTTGGAGTAATAGCAATTCGCCCAAGGAGGTGATCGGCGCCGTGTGCTGATGGACCGTTTGGACGGCCACCCGGCTCGGATCGACTCCGGCCGCCCTGGCAATCGCGTCGCGGACGACGGCGAAGGCATCGTTGCAGAACTCGCAGTAGTCGACGGCGCAAAGGACGCAGCGGACATCCCCGTCGTCCAGGATGACCCCCTTGGCCAATAGGGGATGCTCGACCTCCGCCAGCGGCTTGAAACTCGAATAAATCGGCTGCCCCATAGGCGGGGTAATGTCGCATTGGAACGTCGCCACGCGAATCGTGGCCGCCGACACGGATGTGGCGGCTATCAGAATAAGGCAGGAGAGAGTCAACAGAAATCTTCGCATGTTTTCTTCCTTTACCAAAAGGGGAGAAATCGGCCTACATTGAACCTCTAATCTAAAGACGGCCTCCCGAAATGTCAAATTCGCGTCTACTGTTCTAGTGCTTTGTCAAACGCAAATGTTCGGGGTGCCGTTTTGGATTCACTCGGGAGATTGCGGTGCTTCGCCATGTTGCCAACCCGTAAAACAAGTGTTGACAAAGCACTAGTTTCGCTGGGGAAGGCGAAACGGGGCCCGGAATCAACCCCCTGCTTTAGGGGAACCACCATTTTCTTCATCCAGTGTCCCACCCACAAAACCCGCCTGTTCGTTAAAGGTTCTCGGTGGATTGGTCAATTCGGAAGAAAGCGGAGGTTCCGCCGGTAGAGGCTATGGGCTGTCCCTTGCTATAATCTTTCGCAAGATCACATCGTCGTGGAAGATCGTCGTGGAAGACAGATTCCGCCACGGCTCGAACCTCAGAGCGACCATGAGTGCGGGCGTCGAATATGGTTTCACCCCTTTTTGCCGCCCCCTTCTGTTCGGCGGGCCGGGTTAGAACTATTTTGCCCACCTTTCCGTATCGTAAACGAGTGGTTCTCTTTTTCGAGCAACGCGATAGATACTTCCGTTGAAAGCCCATTTTTCTTTGAGAAATCTGAATAAATTCAGCTACTATCAGGTACACCATGAGAAAAGTAAACGTCCGCCTGGTTGTGATTCTCGCCGTGATCATGTTCTTTCTGGGGGTAGGATTGATCGGTCTCTATTTTTTCCAGAACCACCGACACGCGAAGTTCTTTTTGAGCATGGCCGAGGCGAGGCTTCAAGAATGGGAGGTTCAGGTGGCCGCTCGCTCCAAGTCGGTGGAGGCTCCCAGGCCCAATCCCGAGCTAATCAGCCAAGCGATCGATTTCTACAATCGCTACTTGCGCCTGAATCCCAGTGATACGGATGTGCTGGCAAAGCTCGGAACCCTCTATTTGGATCACGGTGCCTTCGATACGGCGTTTTTCACGTTCGAGAGGGTTCTTCGACTTGATCCGGGCCATAGTGACGTCCGTCGCCAGACGATTCGCGCGGCCATGGGGATGCGGCCTCCTCGGACCAGAGATGCCCGGGATCATTTGGAGAGCTTGCTGGAGGAGACGCCGGACGACGCGATGTTGTTGGATTCACTTGGCCAGTGCGCACAAGCCGATCAGGACTTCGATTCAGCGATTGCCTCGTACGAGAAGGCGATCGAGAGCGGTTCGAAGGAATTCGAAACATACCGAAGGCTCGCTCAGCTTTGCGTCCAAGAGTTGCGCGACCGGGAACAGGGGGATGCGTACATGCAACAACTGGTCGATAGGAATTCGGACGACGCGACCGCGTTCGCCGTTCGGGCAAACTACTACCTTTTTTGCGCGGACCGTCCGGAAACGAAGTCCAATGAACGGACTGAACTGGCGGAGAAGGCCCTGGCGGATGCTCGGAAGGCGTTGGAACTTGCTCCCGGCGATTTGGAGGCCCTGATCGTGGCCGCCGACGCGGCGAACCGTACCGGAGACAACGAACTTGGAATGCAGTATGGAAAGCAGCTCGTAGAGCTTTTTCCTGCTCGTTCCAACGGGTATCTGTCTATCGCGGAGACGGAAGACCGTCGGGGGAATCGGGACGAAGCCGTTGCCTGGCTCCGGAAGGGGCTGGTTCCGACGGAAGAGTCTCTCTCCCTGCTTTGGGCACTGGCCCAGTATCTGACCGAAGACAAGAAATTCGAGGAAGCCAGAGAAACTCTGGATCGGATTCGTCTGCGCAGCTTCGAAATGGAAAACCTCGCGATGCGCGCCTATACCGAATCACGCCTGAAGCATTCGGAAGCCTTCATGGAAGTGATGAAGGGAAATTGGAGAATCGCCAAGGACATGTTCGAGGCGAACCGCGCCAGCATCGCGGACAACCCGAGTCTCCTCAGACAGGCCGATTATTGGATCGCCAAGTGTTACGAGAACCTTGGGCGCGCCGAGCGGGCGCCCGAGATACTGGGACAATCCGAGGAATTGCGGGATACCCCTCAGGGCAAGCTGATGATCGCCCAATCGATGGCCCGAGTGGGACGGATCGACGAAGCACTTAGAATCTGTCAGGACGTACTCAGGAGCGAAAACCCGCCCAAGGGGGCGCTGCTCGAATTCGCCAGGTTGCTGATCCTGCGCAATCGTTCGCTGTCGAAGGACACCCAAGACTGGAATGAGGTCTTCCGTGTCCTGGACCAAGCGGAAGAGGTCGATCCAGACCGGTATCAAATCGCCTTGTTGCGGGCGCAAACTTATCAGTCGATGGGCGAGATCGACGAGGCGCGGACGATTTTCGAAAACGCGATCGCCGTCGCGCCCAAAGAGACGGCCTTGCGAAGCCAGCAAATCATGCTGGAGATCGGCGAAAAGAATTGGGAAAAAGTCGAAGAGTTGCTTGATGCGTTCCATGCCGAGGTGGGTGATTCCGCTACGGCGCGGTTGGTGAAGGCGAATTACTTCCTTGCGCGGTACGAAAAGGACGCCGTTGAGCGCCTCAAGGAACTGGAAACGGGGATCGCGGAGTTGGACCCCGACGACCAATCGCGATTGCGCGAAGGGCTCGCGGCGATTTCGCGGCGAACGGGCGACGTCGAGTATTCCAGAACCCTCACCGAACGAATGGTTCAGGAGAACCCGCACGACTTGAGTACGCAGATCGCGCTTTTCGAATTGGAAAGCCGCGGCAAAGACCACGCGGCAATGAAAACGCGGCTGGAACGCGTTCGCGAGATCGAAGGAGAGGGTCCGTTTTGGCATTACCTTTCGGCCCTCTACCTGGTAACCGGATATCATGAGGCGCAGACCAGCGCGGGAGTATCCGAAAACAAGCCGGATCCGGCGGTTCTCGACGACGCGTTAAGACACCTCTCGGAGGCGGCCTTGGCTCGGCCCAAATGGGCGCCCCCTCTAGTCCTGACGGCGACGATCTACGACGAGAAGGGAAATCGCGAGCGGGCAATCGACTATTTCGGCCGTGCGCTGACCTTGGGCGAACGCCGGCCGGATATCATCCGGCGACAGGTCGTCCTGTTATTCCAGGAGCAACGATTCGACGAGGCGGATCGCGTCATCAACATGCTGGGGGAGGACGAGATCAAGGAATCCGAGGAACTCACGCGTATATGGGCGGAAGTCAAGTTGCTCAGGCAGGAGTTCGAGAAGGCTCTCGAGTTGGCGGAGGTCTCGGCGAAGAACTCCGACGACTACCGTGACCATGTCTGGCTGGGGCGAATCTACGCCGCGATGGCGCGGCGCGCCGAGCAGGCGCGGGACAAAGACAAGGCGGAGAAGCTCACGGCCGAATCGGAACAATCCTTGATGAAGGCCCTGTCAATGAATCAGACCGACCCCCAGCCCTGGATCGCGCTGATCCAACTGCTCGTCTTGAAAAAAGACTCCGCCAAGGCGCGGGCGGTGATCGAAGAGGCGAAAGCGAAAGTGGACCCCGGTAGACTTTCGACCGCGCTGGTGGAAATGTATGAAATCGCCGGGGACTTCACCTCGGCGAACCGGCAGTTGATCGAAAAGCTGCAAGAAAACCCCGAGGACACCGCCATGGCGCGGAGGGCGGCCGAATTCTATCTGCGGCAGAACCGCCCGGGCGAGGCCAAGGTCATGCTCGAACGACTCATCGAGGGGAAGGAGACGCCTCCGAGCGACTTGGCCTGGGCACGCCGCCGTTTGGCCATGTTGCTGTTCGAAATAGGCGGGTATCAGAACTACCTGAAATCAGTGGCTTTGATCGATGCCAACCTCAAACTGGATCCAAACTCCCTCTTCGACCGCCGGATCAAGGCGCGCGCGATGGCGACCCGCGCCACGCGGAAGCAGCGAAAAGAGGCAATCGCCATGATCGAGGATCTTCTCAAGGGGGACCAGTCCGGAACGGCCGAGGACCGCTTCGTTCTGGCGCGGCTTTATCTGGCGGAGGAAAACTGGTCTAAAGCGAACGAGCAGATGCGGCAGCTTCTGGCGGTCGCCGGAGACAACCCCACCTATCTCGAGGTGTTTATCCGCGACCTCCTGCGCCGCGACGAAGGACGCGAGGCGGGGATGTGGGTCGATCAACTGGAGAGGCTGGCGCCCAAATCGTATGCCACGGCCGATCTCAAAGCCCAGGTGCTCGCCGAAGAGGGAAAGACCGACGCCGCGGTGGCCATACTTAATCGTTTCCTCGAACAGGACGATCCCGGGGGACCCGACGGCACCCAGCGGCTCCTCATGGTGGCCAGGACTTTGGAAGCCATCGGACGGCGCCTTAGCGAACTGGGCCATGCCGCCGCGTCGCGCGGCGCCACGGCGGAAGCCGACGTGATGAATCGCGAAGCCGAGACGGTCAACCGCGAGGCGGAGGGAATGTACCGCCGGTACGTCCAAGCCCGGCCGGACGAGGAATTGGTCTTGGGGAGTTTTCTCGCCAAGAAGGGAGATATCGACAAGGCAATCGAGGTACTGGAAAACTCGTGGTCGAATACCAAGGTCCCCAGCCCGTCCTTGGGGGCGGCCGCGGTCGAGATGATCGTCGGAATCGACGCGACCGATTCCCAATTGGGAAGGATCGAAGAGGTCCTGAATAAGGCGCTGCGGGCACGAGATAACGCGGAGTCGCTCCTCCTGGCCAAGGCGGAACTCTACATTTCGCAGGGACGCGACCGGGACGCCGAGGACATCTATCGCAAGGTTCTCGAAAAGAACCCCAACAATGTCGTGGCCTTGAACAATCTTGCGGTGTTTCTGGGCCACCGCGGGAAGGACCTGGACCAAGCCCTCGAAATGGTCAATAAGTCCATCGAACTGGCCGGCCCGGTCGGTTCCTTGCTCGATTCGCGAGCCACCGTATACCTGGGCATGGAGGAATGGGAGGCCGCGATCGATGATCTTCAGGAGGCCATTTCGGACTCCCCGACCGCGCCGCGGTATTTCCACCTGGCCGAGGCGCATTACGGATTCCAGGACATCATCGAGGCACGAAAGGCCATGACGAAGGCCGAAAGCATGGGGCTGAGCAGAAAGGACCTGCGAAAGGTCGAAATTCCGAGATACGAAGCACTTCGGAAATCCCTCAGGGAGTCCGATTCCAACTGATCGCGAGAACCGGCGGCTTGTGCCGCCTTGGTAGAGGAGTTCCTCTTCAATCTCCCCCCCTCGACGCCGGCGGCGGCCCCATCCCTTCTTCCGCCGTCGGCGTCCTTTTTTGCCCAACCGCGAGAAAGAACCGGCGGCGAAGTCTTCCTGGGGCGGTGAACCACCCGACGCGCAAGGTTCGTTTCTCCTACGCACCGGATTCCCTAAAACGGCGCAACGGAAACGCGCCGTATGCTCGCTCCGAGAATCGCGAGCTTCTCGTCCAAAAGCTCATACCCCCGATCGAGCTGTTCGATCCCGAGGATACGCGTGCGGCCCTCCGCCGCCAACCCCGCCAATACGAGGGCGGCCCCGGCGCGCAAGTCCGTAGTGACCACCTCCGCGCCGGACAATCGCGCAGGTCCATGAATGCTCGCGCCCCGTTTCGTCCGCGTGATATTCGCCCCCAGGCGGCGGAGTTCCGACACGTGGCCGAACCGGTCCGGAAAAACCCGGTCCCGAACCAGGCTCTTTCCCGAAGAAAGGCTCATCAACGCGGTCCACATGGCCTGAATGTCCGTCGGCACCTCGGGATAGGGCGCCGCCGCGACGGAGACGGGGCGAAGTGGTCCCGATGTACCGACCGTCACGCCGCGATCGTCCGCCTCGCAAGAGACGCCCGCCTTGGTCAAGTTTTCGAGAATCGCGGTGAGGTGCAGAGACCGCGCGCCGACGGCGCGCACCCGACCGCGGGTGATCGCCCCGGCCAACAGAAACGTGGCGGCTTCGATCCGATCCGGGAGAATAGCGTAATCGCACCCGGCGAGTCGCTTCCCGCCGCGAACGCGCAGCGTACTCGATCCGAGCCCTTCGATCTTCGCTCCCATCGCGATGAGGAACCGGCCCAGATCGACGATTTCGGGTTCCTTGGCGGCGTGCAGGAGCGTCGTCGTCCCCTCGGCAAGGGTCGCCGCCATGAGTAGATTCGCGGTCCCCGTCACGCTGGTGCCGCGCGGACCGCGCAGCGATACGACCGCCCCGCGCAGTCGCCGTGCCTCCGCGACGACGACGCCGTTTCGCGAAAAAAACGTCGCCCCCATTCTTTGGAGTCCCGACAGATGCAGATCGATCGGCCGGTCGCCGATCGCGCATCCGCCGGGAAGCGGTATTTCCGCCCTGCCCCTCCGCGCCAGAAGCGGACCAAGGACGCACACGCCGGCACGCATTTTCCGAATCAAACCAGAAGAGGCGGTGACCGGCCGTGAATCGCGTGTCTCCAGGCAGAGCGTGCCGTCGCCGCCGGAATACGCCGCAATCCCCAATTCATTCAAGACCTTCAGGAGCATCGCCACATCCGCCAAGGCCGGGATATTCCTGATCCACACCGGTTCGCTTGCCAAGATGGCGGCGGCCAAAATCGGCAACGCGGCGTTCTTGCCCCCTCCGATGGTGACCTCTCCGAAGAGCGGCCCAGCTCCAACGATCTCGAACGCACCAGCCCCATACGAGCATCCCCTCCGCGGAAGCGGCGAGGAAGACGTCGCCGGCACGTCCGGCATCGGCAAACGGAGTTCGTCGGGCATTTCCATCGGGGCATTCTAGGGGGAAACGCCTTGAGGGTAAATGGAAGATTTCGAGTTCAGGTTCCACGGTCTCGCCCAAAAATCGACGGCCACCCGCTTGGAAGCAGGGGTGGCCGTGATCGCCGCGGTGCTGTTGCCGAAACGAGGATACGCGCGGGTCATGTCGCCGAAATGGAAAGAACCGCGTGTTTTCTCGGCGCTCGACCGACCTCCGTTCGATCTATTCGCCGCTCGCCTTTCAAACTTCTTTCGGAACGACGTACGGTTCTCGGTCTTGAGGTTCATTCAAAAGGCGGTTCGCTTCCGCATCATTCAGAATCTGCTCCGTCTTGGGGTCAATCCGGATCGGCCGACCGACCTGGTAGGAGGTTCGCGCCATCAGGCACAAGGCCGTGCTTTTGTGCCCTTCCTCGATGTCCGCGTTGAGAAGCTTGTGATCCCGCGCGCGAATGGCCTTCACCCAGTTCTGGAAGTGGGGCAAATCGGCCATCGTGTGGGTCTCGTCGAACTTGAAGGGACCCGGCTCGTTGTTTTGCCCCAGGAACGTCCGGTAGCTGGAGTAGTCCGGGAAAATCTGGTAGCCTTCGCTGCCGAAAAAGATCGTGCCGACCGGGAAACCGGGCTGGACGAAGGGGTACTTATCGCGAAAGCCGGCCTCGCTATTGGTGTACCACGAGCGATGCTCGTAGGTGAGCATCGGCTTGTCTCCCTCGAACTTGAAAGTGATCGCCATGTGCGTCGGGGAGGTTCGGTCGTCATCGTGGACGTATTTACCCCCAATCGCGCTGACAAGAACCGGGTGGTCGTTGATATCCAGCCCCCACCGCAGGATATCCAGCTCGTGCACCGCCTGATTGGCGAAGCATCCGCTGGAGAGTTCCAGGATCCAGTACCATCGGCGGTGCCAGAACTGGCTGTAGGGACGCATCGGCTTGGGACCGAGCCATTTGTCCCAATCGAGGCCTTTCGGCACTTCCGAGGGGGTGATCCGACCCAGGTTGCCCCGAATTTTGTAGTCGAGTCCGCGACCCATGTAAAGATCCCCGATGACTCCCTCCTTCATCTTTTGGATCCCTTCGCGGATGTTCGGGCTGGAGCGGTTTTGAGTTCCGTGCTGGACCATGCGGTTGTACTTCCGCGCGGCGGCGACCATCTGCCGGCCTTCGAAGAGATTGTGCGTTCCCGGCTTTTCGACAAAGACGTCCTTTTCGGCCTGGCAGGCCCAGATCGTCGAGAGGGCGTGCCAGCGATCACCCAGGCTGATCGAGATGGCGTCGATCGACTTGTCGTCGAACATCTTGCGCATATCGTCGTAGGCGGTTAAGTTCAGGTCCTTAAGCGGATCGGTGTTTTGCGCCCGGGCGAGACTCGCTTCGTCGCAGTCGCAGACGGCGGTCATTTTGACGTTTTCGTCCGCCATTTGCGCCAGGGCCGCGATATGGCAGTTCATCCGGCCGCCCAGACCCAAGAGGCCTACGCGGATTTGGTCGTTCGGGCTCCTTCCCTCCTGCGCGAAGGCGGGGACCGCGACCGCCGCCGCCCCGGCGGCGACGGCCGAGTTCTTAAGGAATTGACGTCGATTGGGATGGTTCATGGATGGGCTCCTTGGAGAGTCATTATGGGGTTGAAAGGAATTGGCTGATGCTTCATCGTTCCGGCATGCATGTTTGCGCCGCGGCCGGCGACACTATTTCAATGTCGTCGGGGTGATACGCCCAATGGCGCGGTTCAGTACGCCGACTTGTCCATCGGATTCCCGTCCTTGCGATTTCCCAGATCGCGGTGGACGGTTCGCGCGATTTCGTAGCTGATCGTTCGGACGCTTCCATCGCACATGGTCATATTGAAGCCGCCGGGGTGCGCGGAACCGAAACGAAATCCGAATCCGTTGAAATCGCCGTAGCCCGGGCAATCCTGCATCGGCAGTAACGCGAACGCGGCGTTTTCCTGGTTGACGTTGCTCCACGTCCACCGGAGTATGTCCTCGTTATCGCCCATGTACATGTTTTCGTTGTCGCCGTTGTCGATTCCGGTTTGGTAATGGTCCGGATTGAGGTACTTCTCGCCAACGAGATAGGTACACGACGTGCCGTCGGTGATTTCGGAAACCTTCGTTTCACTGCCGACGAAGAAAACTCCATTGGCGGTGCTCTTCGCGGAATCGAAGACCGACTTCGCGGCTCCCGACTTCCAGTCGGCGTAGGTGTCCGGATTGCCCTTAATCGCGTAATAAGGGACCGACCCGCCATTGGCCGCGTAATCACTCCGCGCGACCAATTGTAGGGGCGCGGTCTGTCCGGTCATGCCCTCGCCGTAGGCGAACCGTGGTTGTCTCTGAAACGTGTCGAGTGTCCCGACCGGATAGGGTTTTGCCGTTCGGCGGCTGGGACAGTGCATTCCACTGATCGGGATCTCGACCATCGACTTGGCGATGTTCCGCGCATCAATCATTCGGTCCTGCCCCGCGAGCATTTGATGTATGTCCTCGTGCTCGATGTAGGGAAGGATGTTGAAAATCCACCCTCCCGGCTGGCTCTGGCCGTAACCGACATCCGGCGAACCGATCCACCACCACCCCCAGCCGCTCGTCGGAAAGAACCCGTGCGCCGACTCGTGATTCAGCATCGCGACGCCGATCTGCTTCAAGTGGTTCGTGCATTGCATCCGCCGCGCCGCCTCCCTCGCGGCTTGGACCGCCGGCAGCAGCAAAGCGATGAGAATCCCGATGATCGCGATCACGACCAGCAGTTCGACGAGGGTAAAACCGTTCTTCTTTGGCATCATTTCATTCCTCCACCTTGAGGGATATGCGCTTCCGGACCGCGGCCCGGAAGCGCGAAAAGCCTCAGCGGAAACCGTTCATCCGTCATCGAGCTACCGTTTCCGCGACCGCAGCGCAAGTCCGGCGATTCCAGCGAGGCCGAGACAAACCCAGGCACCCGGCTCCGGAACCGCGGACGCGGCGGCCGTCGCGCCCCAGTTCGCGCGGACGATGTCGAGATCGGCGCTGCCGACCAAACCGTCCTGAGAGGGATCGCCGCTGGCCAGATCGCCGACCGGAACCGATTGCCCCCAGTTGGCCCGGACGATGTCCAAATCGCCGCTGTTGACGACGCCATCGGCGTTGAGGTCGCCCGGCACCGCGGAGGACTCGATGACGATCTCTCCGTCAAAGGGGGTGATCAGGACGTTGTCGACCGACGCGAGCAGGTTGGACTGCCAGTTCAGGTAGTTGCTGGAGTAACCGCCGCTCGCCTTTCGGTACGTGGCCAGACTGACGCCGTCGACGAGGATTTCCAGGTCGGTTTGACCGACACCGTCGAAGGGATTGCCGTCGGTCGGATCGACGAACCGGAGTTCGAAGTGATGGTTCAGCACGGAACCGTCACCTTCGAACAACTCCGCCGAGAGGAATTCCGTTCCGGAATCGTAAGCCTTGAACGTCCCGTCGGCGCCGAGAGAGATCCCGAGTTGCGCGACGGCCTCGCCGGCCGCGCTGAAGCGGTCCGCTTCGCTCAGCCCGCAACTGAAGGCGACTGAGGGCGTTTCCTCCGGTTCGATCAATCCGACCACGTCCGGGGATGCATCGAAACGAATCGACAAGCCCCCCTCCGAGTGGCTGCCGCTGAAACTGGTGTCGGGCGAAAGGACTCCCTGAAGGACCGTGGCCGTAATCGCGAACGCCGCGTCCTGTCCCAACTCGACGGCGTGGAGTCCCGTGAAGGTTCCCGGAGTCGAGGAGTAGGTCAATCCGGCGAGGGCGCCCCCCTGCCGGTCCGCGACCGCCACATTGACGTCCTCGGTCGGCTCCAGGACGCTGAAGCCGTCACTGAAGCGGAGGTCGGCGCCGCCGGTGAGCAGGTGGTCCGAGAAAAGCTCCGCGAGATGATACTTGCCACCGCTCGCCGTGGTACTCAACATGCCGAACCCGGTGGCATACTTCGTGTCGAGCGTAAAATCCAGGCCGATGGTCATTCCATCGGCGAGGACCAATTCAGTGGAAGCGCTCGGATCGTTCCTGTCGAACGCGTCGTAAGGACGCAGGGCGATTTCGTAGTTGATGACGTCGCCGTCGACGGAGATCGCGAAGTCCGGCACGGCCGTCTGGTCGCTCGCCAGCGGAGTCCCGCCGAGACAGATCCAGGAACTCTCCCCGGACGGCGTCGTCGAAATCATGAACCCTTGCGCGTCGGCGTACGTCGCATTGAAGTCGACCGTGTTCCGATTGGCCGGATCAACATAGATCTCCAAGGAATCCTGACCGTTCCAGACACTGAAAGCCTCCTGGAAGACGTGGTCCGTATCAACCACGGTGACTGCCACGTAGATCATGTGGGGCGTCCATCGGGCGGCGAACTTCGCCTCCGACACGTCACTCGGTTCGCCGTAATACACGGCATCGAGCGGCATCCACTGCGCGTCCGCCCAGTCACTCAAATCGCCGTCGATGATCGCCGTCCCCAAGGGGAGATCACCGGCGTTGGTCACGGACGTTCCAACAAAAACGACGAAAGCCGCGGCAATCGCGAAACAAGCAAGGCGAGAAACGCCGCGCCGTCGGAACAGGAGCAATCCCGCGAGCCCGCCGGCCAACAGCCCCAGGACCGCCGGTTCCGGAACGGCGGCTGCGCCGTCCAGGGTATAGAGGGACACACTGTCGACCGAGGCGAGGCGGCTCCCGTAGAAACTGATGTAGTTGTCCGAGTAGCCGCCGGTCTTGGTGTAATTGAAGGCCGTATCTCCGTCGACGCGAAGTTCGACCGTCGTGGAGCCGCTTCCATCGAAAGGATTGCCATCGGTATCGGTCAAAAGGAGCCGAATGCGGTGTTCGGCCCCGGCTTCCGAGGTCCAGGCGGTGCCCGAGCCCACGGAGGTCGTTCCGTCAAAGACTTCGAATGCGCCGTCGCCGCCGAAGAGAATGCTCAGGCCCTGGCTCGCCGTGCCGGGCGCCGCGAAACGGTCCGCCTGGCTGAGCCCAAGACTGACGGCGGCCTTGGCCGAGGCGGAACGGGTGCCCAGGGCGTCGGGGGCCAGTTCGAATTCGAGGTCCAAGCCGGCCGAGGAGGCGCTGCCGCTGAAGTTGCGGTCCGGCGACAGAGCCGACCCAAACGTCATCATCGCGACGTTGCCGTCCTTCAGGCAGATATTGCCGAGCTGGCTTTGCGTTCCCGGACGGACGGACCATGGGATGTAACCCAGCGACCCTTCCTGCCGGGCCGGGTCGGTGCTCTGATACCCGTAGTTGACGTCGCTCCGCAGAGGCGAAGCGCCGTCGGTTCGGAACGTATCGGAGAAGAGCAGTTCTCGCTGGTCGACCACTTCGTTCGTGAACGCGTAGAGGTGAAAGGTGTAGTCCTGGGAAAAGGGAATAATCGAAAAGGTGAGCGAGTCGGCCTGCGCCGTGTATGAATAGGTCAAGCGGTTGCATCGGACGGTCGTGCCGTCGTTCGAGAAGTTCTCGTCGAATTCGACGTAGCCGCCATCATCGGTCTGAAACGCCGCGTAGCGGAGGCCGGCGTCTCCCCAAGGGCAATTGTAGAAGGTCGCCTTATAGTTCTGACCCGGTGTCAGCCCCGTCAACGTAAGTCCCTGGGGATCACCGTCATAATTGAAATGATCCAAAATGCCTTTCAAGGAACCCGTTGCCGTCGACCCACCCCAGTTGGGGAAATAGCCGGTGAATCCGACCGTACTGAAATTCTCGCCGGAGGGAGTTGGACCGCTGGTCCCGACGAAATCGACACCGTTGACTCGGGTTGCCGGACCGGCGATATTCACGGCGTGGGTGTACTCGACGGAGGAACGAATACCACAGTCGTCGTCTCCGGTAATGATCGCCTGTTCGAAGACTCCGGCGCCGGCGGCCGAGACACTCAAGACCGCCGATACAAGAGCCAGCCCCACTCGGGTGAGACGAATCCGTCGCCTAGAATCGAAAAACATCGATGTCCTCCTTTTGTGTTGGAACGGAATAACGGGAACGTTCGTCTTACGTCTTCCAGGAAGTCCATCAGGTGCGAGGAACCGCACCCTACCACGGCGGCAGGCACAGGGTTCCCCCTTCAACCGGGATGATACATCCGTTCAGGAAAGAGGCGTCCTCGGTGAAAAGGAACGCCACCAGTCGGGCGACATCGATCGGTTTACCGAGGCGTCGGACGGGTACCTTGGCGGCAACTTCCGCGTAGAGTTCCTCCTGGGGCTTATCGAATCCCTCGCACGACGCGGCCAGCATGGGCGTTTCGATCGTCCCGGGACTCACGCCGTAGAACCGGATACCCTGGGGGCTGTGGTCGGTGGTAAGGCCGCGGATCATCGCGACCAAGGCCGCCTTCGAGGCGCAATACATGGAATGTTCCGGGAAGCCGATATCGGCGGCGACCGAAGTGGCGAAGACCAGAACGCCGCCGCCGGCTCTCTCCATTACCGGCAAGGCGTATTTCGCCAGCCACGCGGGGCCGAGGAGATTCACGTCCAGCACGAGGCGAAAATCGTCCAGCGACAGATTGGTGATCCTGCCGGTCCGCAAGGCGCCGGCACACGAAAACGCGCCGTCGAGGCGGCCGAAACGGTCGACCGTCGCGTCGACCAGGGCCTTCACCTGGGATCCGTCGCGGACGTCGGTAAGCTGGAAGACGCATTCCAGACCCTCGGCGGCCAGTGTTTCCCGCTGCTTTTCGCCGAGATCCTCCTGAACGGAGGCGGAGACGACTTTCGCGCCGCACTCGGCGAGAAAACGGACGGTCCCTTCGCCGATCCCGGAAGTACCCCCGGTGACGATGATGACGCGGTCTTTGAGATCGTATTGGTTCATTGGTGGTTGGATAAGGATTGCTGGTTGGGGTTGAAGATGGCTAACCGACGTAACCGGTTCGAACGCTCCGTTCTTCTCCCGATTCGCGGAAGGCGGCGGCTTTTTCGATCAGGGCGTGGATGTCGTATTGGGGACGATAGCCGAGGACGTATTTCGCCTTGGTGACGTCCATGCAGAAATCCCGGCCGATCGGGTCTACCAGCTCGATCGTGTCGATTCCCAGCCGCTTGGCGGTATGTTCGGCCGCGTCGACATAGTCGAAGGGATCCGGCATGGCGATGTTGAATGTCTCCCCGGCGATGCCGTCCTTCAGCAGGGCCAGGTGAAACGCCTGAACGCAGTCTTCCACCGCGACGATGTGCCGCCGCATCGGGCTGCCGTCGGGGTGCTTCAAGGCGACGGCCGCGTTCCAACCGGACTCCACCCTCGCCTGTTGTTCGTCGGACATCAATTCCGACCAGACCGGGACGCCAAAGCCCTCTCCGCCAACCGTTAAATGGGTGAGAATGTCATCCTCGCAGTGAATCCAGGAAATCCGCAGAATCACCGTGAAGAGCCCCCGCTGATGATAGTACTGATTACAGAGGGTCTCTTCCACCGCCAAGGAAAGCGGATAGTAACCGGGATACGCGGCCAATGGCTCGTCCTCGCGGATCGGCCGCGGCTTGTCGTTGAAGTAGATCCCGTTGACGGCGTCCCCGCTGGATTTGATGAATCGATTGATTCCCAGTCGGCTCGCCGCTTCGAGCAACAAGAACGTCCCGCGGGCACTCAGTCCGATGACTCCCTCGCGGTCCTCCTTGCAGGTGGCCAGGTGGAGGATCGCGTCGCACCCCGAGAGGACTTCGTCGAGTTCCTCGGGCCTCACGTCCCGCAGGTCGACCGCGATTTCCTCGACCCCGTCCACATCGATCGGAGTCCGATGGCGCAGGGCGACCACCTGGTAGCCGTTCTCGACGAGCGACCCGCAAAGCGGCCGGCCCAGTTTCCCGGCCGCCCCGGTCACGAAGATTTTCTTAATTGGGCTCATGGAAAATGGATGGTTGTCAGTTATCGGTTTTCAGTGGATAGTGGCCCCTCTAGTCCCCCTTCTTTGTTTTATGCCTTCTCACTCCTTCTTTAGCGTAACCACCTGATTCGACTCGGCGGAACGAACGGCCGCTTCGATGAAGGCGACGGCCGCGCGGGATTCGGCCGGGGTGATGTGCGTCGGGGGCGCGCCGGTGCGGACGCACTCGGTGAAGTACTCAAGCTCGGTCTTCAATATGCCGAACCGCTTCCCCAGGACGACCGGCCAGTAGTAGGTCTCCGCCTTTCGGACGCCGTCGGCGTCGTGGATTTCCAATCCGGCGGTCCCGCAATCGATATAAAGGGCGCCTTCGGTCCCGATGATCTCGGTCTTCGCGTCGATCGCGTAGGGGGTGCTCCGCGGCAGGTGCCAGACGCTCTCGACGACCGCCGTCGCGCCGCTATCGAGCCGCGCCATCGCCCAGCCGACATCGGGGAATCTGTTTTTGCCCGGGTGGACCTGCTGTGCGTAGATAGACGTGGGGGCCGCGCCGCAGAGCCAGAGCATGACGTCGACGTCATGGATTCCATCGCCGAAGAGGGCCGATATCTTGTCCAGGTTCGCTTCGCCGATCGTCTTGGAGAGGTTTCGCCGCGCGTGCATCGAGATGATCTTTCCCAGGCGGCCTTCCTCGACCGCCTGCTTCGCCAGGGCGACACGAGGATCAAACCGGCAGATGTGCCCTACCATGAAGAGTCCCGGGGCCTTTTCGGCCGCCGCGATCATCTGGTCGCATTCGGCGACGTTCATCGCCATCGGCTTCTCGACGAAGACGTGTTTCCCGGCTTCGAGCGCGGCGGTGACCATCTCCGCGTGGTCGTTGACGTGGGTCGTCACGTCGATGACGTCGATCGAGGGATCGTCAATCATCTCGCGGTAGTCCGCATACCGGTTTTCGACGCCGAACCGGTCGGCGATCTCGTTCAAACGGGACGCCGTCCGCGTGCAAACCGCGCCAACCGCCACGCCGGGAATCGCCGAGAGGGTCTCGACGTGAATCTCCCCGAACCAGCCCAGTCCAAGCACCCCCCAGCGAATTTCATTCAACGTGCTCATTCCATTCCTCTTTCCGTTGCGGTCGTGAACCGACCCTCCAGGGCCATATCCGATAGCCTTATCAACAGCCTTATCAACACGGCAGACCTCCATCCTACCGGGGGGCGGAACGAGTTGTCAATGATGTACTGCGTCAAAATGATTGTGAATTTGCGTCGCGACTTATGCCTTTTGCCCCTTTTAGTCCGGCTCTCTTGATCCGCATCGTCCGGTCGCACTAAAATGGAGATTGTGAATTTGCCGCTTGAGTGAAAACGGCGGTTTCGTTGGAGAGTCGTGGTTGGGCCGCTTGGCGAGGGTGCGTCGTGAAATCGTGCTTGAGAATTGCCGTGTTGGTGGAATGGTCGCGAGCCTACGGGCGCGGGATCCTGGGGGGAATCGCGGATTACGTTCAGACCCACAACCGTTGGAAGGTATTCCACACGGAACGCCGCCTCTGCGACGGGGTCCCTCCCTGGTTCGAACGTTGGCAGGGTGATGGGATCATCGCGAGGATCGAGGATCCCGACCTGCTCGAGCAGGTCCGGCGGAAGGGGTTACCGACGGTGGAGCTTTTCCGTTGCGGCGCACAGGGGGACGGATTCGCCACGGTTCGAACCGACGAGGAGGCGGTCGCCAGAATGGCCGCCGAGCATCTGATCGACCGGGGGTTGCGGCAGTTCGCCTATTGCGGCCTGCCGGGCGTGAGCGGTTCCGAGAAACGGGGGCGGCTTTTCGCCCAGGTGCTCTTCGAGCGGGGGTTTTTCCTCTGGGAGTATCCCTGCCGGATGGGAACCGACCGGTTTCTTTCGGCCAGCGAGGATAGAGAACTGCTCTGCGACGACGCGGTGGCGCACTGGATCGCGAATCTCCCCAAGCCGATCGGCTTGCTCGCCTGCAACGACGTCCGCGCACGGCAGATTCTCATGGCGTGCGACGACCGGAATATCATGGTCCCCGAAGAAGTCGCCGTGATGGGCGTCGACAACGACGAAATCGTCTGCAGGCTCTGCGGGCCGTCGTTGTCGACGATCGAGCTGGACCCTCACCGGGTGGGATACGAGGCGGCCGCGCTCTTGGATACCTGGATGGCCAATCCGCGGAAGACGCCGCCGGCAAGGATGATCGCCCCCAAGGGACTGGTCGTCCGCCAGTCGACCGATGTCATCGCCGTTTCGGATACCGACGTCGCCAGCGCGGTCAAGTTCATTCGCGAACACGCCTGCGACGGGATAAACGTGTCGACCGTGCTGGACCATGTGCCGGTCTCGCGGAGCACGCTGGAGCGGCGGTTTCACAGGATTCTCAACCGCTCCCCCAAGGACGAAATCGACCGGGTGCAGTTGGCGCAGGTGAAGCGGCTTCTGGCCCAGACCGATTACCCGCTCTCCAAGATCGCCTCCCTCGCCGGCTTCCGGTACACCGAAGGGATGTGCCATCTTTTCCGCAATACCTTCGGCCAGACCCCCGGCGAATATCGACACGCTCAACGCAAACGTGGCTAAAAGGCTGCTAAGAGCCTAATCGATCTCTTGCTCCTCCTCCGTCGCGGTTGAGCCGGCGACACCCCGCCGTCCCTTGCGGTCCCAGGGCGAACCGGGCCGTGGACCCCTGGGAAAATACGAGCCGCCTCCAGTCGTCTCGCCGTTTAATCGCGACATCAGATTCGGCATCGCATGGAAGAATTCTTCTCGGGTGACGTCGCCGTCTCCGTTGAGATCGAGCGACCGCAGGGCTTCGCGAGCCTCCTCGATCTCCGTGTGTGAGAGAGTCCCGTCGCCGTTCTTATCCAGGGTCGCCAGCAAGACTCCCCCAAGGGCGAAGACCCCGCTTCGCCCTTGGTCGAAATCCGCCGGGCCCCTCCACGGACCTCCACGAGGGGCCCAGCCGGCACGTCCCCTCGGACGCTCGGTGTCGCGCCGGGGGGCCAAACCGTCGGGATCCGTTCGACCTTGCGGTGTCGCGTCTTGCTGAGCCTGGGCACTATCCTGCAAGACGATCCAAACCGTAAAAAAGGCGATCCACAAAAAGGCAATCCCACAAGTGATCCAGATTTTCATGGTAGTGCTCCGTTCTTGTTCTTTTCCAGTCCGTCGGAGACAAACTAATCTTCAGGAAAAACCGGAATTCTCCGCGGATAATGCACCCGAAACTGGCAAAGGGGGCACTGTCGGATTACCAGATAGGGGGTGTTTCATGGAATACATAACGTAATGAAACGGAAATATCGAAATCGCGCCGTTGTTTCGCGAAAGAATCCGTTCTCAAATCGGCCGCAATACCCGTTTAACGGTTCTTCGCTCAAATTGTGTCGCCATTTTCGCAAATAGACCGCATTCCGGAAAGACGGTTACGACCGGCAATAAACATCAATAAAACGGCAGTCCTTCCTTGCATGGTGAACTCGCGCTGGAAACCGGAGGCGGCCGGCCGCTGTCTCTTGGGTTCCGTTCGCCGCCACCGACACGTCAAACTCCGTCGTCTTCCGCTGGGTTTCACCGTTGAACCTCCCAGGCAAGGGAGAACTCCACGCCCTTCACGCCATTAGGGCATTCCAGCAAAACGCATTCCCCCTCGGTGGTCGATTTCACGGCGATCGCCGCGCCGCCGCTGGTGGCGGTGACGTCGCTTGCGATGCGCCCGGCGGCGAATATCCTCGCGGCAAGAGCCGTATCCTTCGGACCTTGAACACTGAATCGCAGGCCTTCGGCGTCCGCCTCTTGGAAGCGGAGTCGGTAGCTAGCGTGGAGGACGCGCGGCGGCGAACCCTCGGCCATGTGCCGCGAGACGTCCTTATAGAGCCCGCTCTCCCCGGGCGCAAGGTCGATTCCGTCGCGGATCGCGAAATCCGGCGAGAAGACATCCAGAAACCGGCCCTCGACATGGAGCGGCTTCGTTTCCGCTTGGGCGATGACGTAGTCGCCGCGCCGCATGCAAAAATAACCGGGGCATTTCCACTCGTCGATTCCGGCCCGTTCGAACGCGGCCGCCACGAGGGCCAGGTACTCGTTTGCCGCGCGGGCCGTCTCGGCACACGCGTCCGGCGTCAAATGGTCGGCGTAATGAACGGATCCCTCTCCGTATGCCCACTCGGCCGCGTCCGCCGGGCGATGCAGTTTGGCCAGAAGCGCCTGCGTGGGCGTGTCGAATCCGGCCTTGCGCCACCAGAAGGCGTCCTCCCTACCGAGCGGGTCGTCTCCTCCGCCGAGGACGACCAGATGCCCGCCTCGCGCCGTCCACTCGGCCAGCGCGTCGCACATGCGCTCCTCATACGGTTTGAAGCCCTTGAAACTGACGACGAGGACGCGGAACCGCCCGGCATACTTGACGTCGGCCGCGCGCTCCAGAACGAACGACGAAACCGGGATGCCCCGTCGGAGCAAGGGGAGGACCGGCCCGTAGAGGGATTGCAGGACGGGACGGTCGTGCGGCTGCCACATAGCGCTGTCGGCGACGGCGACCCCGATGGCGCCGCTGGCGCACCCCGCGATCCACTCGCCGCCGCGCGGCATCTCTTGCAGGGCCTGGGTAATGGAGAGAACCAACCGGCGGAACTCCTCCGGGGCGGGCGTGCCGCCGCCGGTGGGGAATCCCGGCAGGAAAATCCGTGCCGGCCACGGCATCACCTCGTAGGAATCGACGTCTTCCATGAACAGCATCGCGACGGTGCATGTCTGGTACCACCGGGTAAACTCCGTCCAAGTATGATTCGGGTCGTCCTCGACCGGATCGACCAAAAGCCAGAGCTTCTTGTCGGTTTCGACCGTGAGCTGCCGGAAATAATCGTAAAGGGCGTAGGCCGAACAGAAGAAGGATTTTTCCTCCGACCCGTAATTGGCCAGCGCCCAGCGGACGGGACCGGTCCATATCTGGCCGATGTAGCCGTCGATCCCGCCGAGCGTGCAGGAAGTGCCCAGCGGAGCGGTCAACCCGGCGGCCACGTTGCTGTGGAGCGAATGGATCGGAACGACGAAGTCGATTTGGCGCGTCTTTGAATGGGGTGAATCGCGGACGTGGTCGAGGAGTTCCTTTTCCAGATTCCAGTACAGGTGGCTCTTCAGTTGACCGGTCAGATAATGGGCATAGGGGGAGCTGTTCTGCGGCTGCCAGTCGAAGCCGTAGTGCTGCCTCCACAGTTCCTTGAAGCTCTCCTCGTAACCGCTGCGCAGATGGGCCAGCGGTTCCTCGGGCAGAATCGCGTCGACCCCGGCGTCGAGGGACCGGTCCACGCGGTGCTTCAGATAGCCGATCCAACCGGCCGTCGGCGTCATGTAGGGCCGCACGCCGGCGCATTTGATGATATTGCCGGCGGCGTCGATCTCGCAATCCTGCGTGTGGTCGATCCCGTCGAACTTGCCGGTCCAGTAGCGGTTCGCCTCGTCGGAATCGGCGAAGAACATCCGCCCGATGGGGACGCCCAGGCGTTGCCACGTGGTGAACTGCTTGCCCAGGCCGGTGCCGTCCGTGTAGTGCGGGTGGATGACGACGGCGTCGACCGGAATGTCGATTTGCTCGCGGTAGCCGGAGTTGGTCTGAAAGAAGGTCTTGGCGTCCTTGAAAGACGCGCGGGGGCGCCCCTCTCCGGCGAATGCCGGGACCGCCGTCAGAACCGTGGCCAAGACACCGAAAAGAATGGGTCGGCAAAGCATGGGCATGTGGGCTCCTGGAGGGAAAGCGAAAAACCCTTCCGCCACCGAGAATGACGGAAGGGTCTGATGTCATTACCGAATTCCCGTTAAACGGGAGTTCTCTGAAGGGGGCCGACTACCTGCGGCGAAGGGCCAGGGCCAAGAGACCCGCCGCGGCGAGCATCAGGAATCCCGGCTCGGGAACGGCCGGCGCCGTCGTTCCCCAGTTCGCCCGGACGATGTCCAGATCGGCGCTGTTGACGAAACCGTCGCCATTGGCGTCACCCTGGAGGGGACCGGTCGCGTTCGAAATACCCCAGTTCCCGCGGACGATGTCCAAGTCGCCGCTGTTGACGGCACCGTCTCCATTGAGGTCGCCCGGAATGGTCAACCCGAGCGCGGCCTGTACGATGGCGAGGTCGAGTTCATCGACGACACCGTCGAGTCCTCCCCAGTCGTCAATGCCGCCGCCGGTGAAGTCGCCCATTCCCCAGTGCGCGTTGGTCGAACCCATATTCGCCAGAACGATATCCAGGTCGGTCTGGTCCACCACGCCGTCGAGGTTCGCGTCTCCGGGAATCCTTCCAACGACGTCGAAGACGATGTCGGAGTAGGTGTAACTGGCGGAATAGCCGGTGTTGTCTTCCACCAACGAGATCGCGATGACCGCTTGGGTATTGATGTCATAATAGTTCGGATCAGACGTGTCCCAGGTTCCGTGCATCACGCCAATCGGTTGGCCCCCTGACGGGAACATGATGCCGTTCAATTCGCTGTACCACGGAGTATCGAGGACTTTGTCCTTATAGTCCAGGTACACCAAGCCACCGCCGGCCGGCTTGTTGGCCGGATCGTAGGCGCTCATGTCCCATTCCATTTTGAAGGCGAACGCCGGAGAATTGCCATCGGTCTGCATGGTATCCGCGACGTCGCTGTAACCGTCTGCGCCGATGGAGCGCGTATCCTCTAAAACCATCCTCGCGCCGGTAGCGCCGTAGGTTCCCGTACCGCCGGTGTAGAGAACCAAGGAGGAATTCTGGATCCATCCGATCTTGTAGCTGTTCGGCGAGGGGATTCCCGGATCATTGACGTATTTGCCGTCGATCCAATCGTAATCGGTGATTCCGATCGTTCCCCAACTGCCGGCCCAGCTCGGAAGCCGCTCTCCGACCATTTCCGTGATCTCGCCTTCCAGTTTGGCCATCACTACGTTGTCGAAATTGAAGACCTTCGACCCGGTGGCGACATCCGCCCAGCCCAGATTCCCATTGACCATCGAACCGAGTGTCTGACCGGAGGTATTGTTGACCGAGATGGTCCCTCCGGGGATGACGTCGAAGTGCGCGGCCGACGCCGTTGCCGCCATCGCGATCGCAAGGATGCACGATAGAGTAGTTCGTGTTCTCATAAGCTTCTCCTTCTTCACTCTCTACAAAACTCACACTCTAGAAAAAAAACGACTTGCAGGACAACGCGTCGCTGCAAACAGGACCCTAATGGCAAACAAATAGGGAAACAACAATAATAGTGATTATACCCGACCTTGCTAGCGATTTCACGTTAGAAATAAGACAAGACGTATATTTGGAATTTATGTATTAATTGACGCATTTTTATCAAACGTTGGTTCCATCGAGAGTATTCTCCTGCCGCGGGATCGATGGAATCCGAACGTAACTATTTGGGCAATCGAGCGTTGTGACGCGAAATCCGGTTGTGTTCCAGAGTAGGACCCAGACGAGGGGGACACAACCCGGTCAACCCTTCATTGGTATGTCAGGACAAAGAAACCGCAAAAAAAAGCATCCCTCGGCTTACCACAAAAAAAAGCCGCTCCTGCAATGCCTGGGAAGATGGCGGAGAGCAAAAAAATACCACCGATCCCCTCAAAAGAGCTGGCATCCGTTGGGGGAACGGCCGTATGGGTTCTTTGGAACCTCCCATATCCGTGCGCTCAACGGGACGAAAAAAAATAGAGATTCCGAGAGTATCATGGAAGACATGCCCCACGTCGGCACCTCGAAACGTGGCGCGCCGGGAGGTACCGCGGCGGCGGAAAAAAAACGGCACCGCCGCTGAAGCGCGAAAACGAATCCGCTTCCCCTGACGCCCAGCGGGGCGGAGGAACCGGCATCGCGGCGGCCGCCGGCCGTGGAATGACCGACTCGGCTACTTCCACCCGTTCGCGAATACCCAGTCGACCAGAGTCGCGCCGGCGGTCTTCTTCGCGGCACGGGTCGTCTGGCGCGAGGCGACTTCGGCCGCCCAGGCGGCTTTCGCGAAGGACTGGGCGTCGTCGGACCGCCGGGGTCCGAAGGTATCCTCCGAAGAACTCTCCGCGGCGGCCGCGAGAGGGACGGCGGCCGCCCCGACCGTATTCCCCCAATTCGACCGAACGATGTCCAGATCGGCGCCCCCCACGAGGCCGTCGCCCGAGGGATCGCCCAAGGCCCAGTTTCCAGCGGGCACCGATTGTGCCCAGAAACTGCGGATAATGTCCAAATCGGGTCCGCCGACGACTCCGTCCCCGTTGAGGTCTCCGGGGATCGCCGCGCCGGAACCTTGGACCTCGAAGGGGTTGCTGACACCACTGACGCCGCCGGGCGTCAGCGCCTGGAGAATCACGGAGGCGGCGGCCCTGTCGATGGAGACCTGGCCGGACCACTCCCCTT
>CAZFQG010000001.1:96001-102193 GCA_964520785.1 uncultured Planctomycetaceae bacterium
ACCCGGAGTGACCATAACGCCGGGCACCGCCAGCGTAAGATTCTCGTCGAACGGCTCGATCACCAGTCCGTCGATATTGTGGACGGCAATCGTCACGCCGAATGGAACATTCTCGGTCTGCGGCGAGGGAATCGCGGCGAAGACGACCGTGTCGACCTCGTCATCGAAAATCGCCAAGGAGACGTCGTCACCGACGAAATCGGTCGCCGAAGCGATGATCACCGCCTGCCGCCCTCCGTCCTTCACCGCGTTGTCGATCAGACTCAACGGCACGAAGACTTCGGTGTTTCCGGAGAGGATCGTCGCCTGCCCCGGCAGGTCAACCTCCGCCGGCGCTTCCAGCGTGACGTCGACGTCATAGGGAAACGCGTGCGGGAGGCTCACGATCGCCTCCATCCCGGCGGCGCCTTCCCAGGCCGAACCCACCGAAAGGGTCACGCGCAACTCGCGAATGCTTTGCAGGCTGGTTTCCACGGCCGACCAATCGCTCTCGACGAATGGTTCGGTCCGCTGCCACGTAACGGTCCAATCCTCGAGCCGGGGGGTCATCGTTCCGGATTTCGTGGCGAGATTCGCGCGCAGCAGCAGGGTGTCGGCATCTCCGACGAGGCCCGCCAGTTCGGTCCCCGGCGACACGCCTTCCGCCAGGACCGCTCCCTTCTTGTCGAGAATATCGACTGTCAAGGTCGTTTGGGCGTTCGTCGAGGCGCCGAAGTCCACGGTTCCCCACTGCTGGAAGACGGCCGGGGCGATCGGAGTAGAGACGACGCTGCCGGAGGCGACATAGGCCGTGCCGGCTCCGGTGAACGCGATTTCGTCCCATGCCGCGACCGAGCCGGCGCTGAAGTTGTTCAGCTCGATGTACGAGACCTGCGCCAGGTTTTCGCCGCGGAAAGGTACATTCGCGTGGACGAGTTCCGAATCGACGTAGAAATCGAACTTCTGTCCCGCCCAGTCGATCGCCAGTTCGACATGGTACCAGCGGTCCGCTTCGTAGGTAAACGAATTGAAGTTCTGGTTGTTTACGTAGAACCGGCCGTTCGGCCCGCAATAGAACCACAACAGCGCATCGCCCGCTTGCGGGCCGTTCTCCGCGTCGATGAGGGCGACGTATCCGTCCGACATCTCCGTCGACCCGCTGCGGACGTAGAAACTCGCCGCGGTCGGAACCTTGCGGACGGGCAGGCGGCTCCGGTAGGAATAGAAATCCCCCTCGCCGCCGCCGCGGAGTTCGAAGGCGCGGCTCGTTTCGTCCGCCCCGCCGTTTTGGGTAATCAAGCGGACCCCCTTCGAGCCGAATTCCCACCCGGCCAAATCCCCGTCCTCGAAATCGTCCTTCACGAGCACCTTGGGACCGACGGTCAGTTGCACGCCTCCCGCCTCGGTCGTTACGGTCTTGTCGAGGTAATTCAGGTCGAAGTCGGCCTGGTCCGTCTGCATCCAAGTACCGAACGACGGTTCGAAATCGGTCCGCGATTTCACCCGGTAGGAGTAGGTCGTCCCGGGTTCCAGCCCGGTGAACTCCCAGTTCGTTCCGGTGATCCATCCGCTTTGGGCGACAATGGTCTCGAAGCTTCCGTCCGCGGCGCACTGAACGAGGTATCCGGTAGCACCCGGGACGGCCGCCCAGGAGACGACATTGGCGGTTCCGGCGGTTTCCGGAGGTTCGCCATCTAGAACCGGCGCGTCGAGCGATTCGTCGTCCAGAATAATGATGACCGAGGAACCGAGCCGGAAACCGGCGGCGGCCGCCGCGATACTCACCGGCTGGTCTCCGTCGAGGACCGCGTCATCGTAAACCGTCAGGGTGAAATCGGCCGAGGTTTGGCCGTCGAGGATGGTCACCGCGGCCGGAACCGACGCCTCGGAGGCGTTGTCCGACGACATGACGACAAGGAGGTCCCCTTCGGCCGGGAACGGGATCGATACGGTGCCACTCACCGAACCCGCCGACTCCGCCGCGTCCGACGGGAGCGTGACGCTCAAGCGCGGCGCGGAGAAACCGAAATGCGCGTCTTCGACGCGCTCCCCGGTCGCCAGGGACAAAACGTAGGCGTCTCCGGTCGGAACGGTCGAAATCCACCCTTCCGGCGGCAGCGACATGACCGTGTACTCCCCCGGAGACAGCCTTTCGAAGGCGAATTTTCCGCGTGAATTCGTCTGTTTGGCCGGATCGGAGTCGGCGTCGTAGACGCCGTTGCCGTTGGCATCGATGAAGACGGTCCGCCCGGCGAGCGGCGCCTCGCCGAACCCGAGCGTGCCGTCGCCGTTGTAGTCGTTGAAAACCGTGCCGGCAATCACCGCCGTTTCGTTGTCCTTGTTGACGGCAGAGACGTACGGAATCGTCGTGCCCGCGAAGCCCGGATCGGCGCTGGTTACGGTGGCGCGGAGCGTGTAGACGACGTCGCCGTCCGCCACGGCGTCATCGACCCCGCTCAACGTAATCTCTTGAGGCATGCCCCAGTTCGCCGGGGTGAACTCCAGGACCTCCGGGGAGACGGTTGCTTCCTTCGCGTTGCTCGTCTGGAGCGAGACGGTCACGGAGGACGTCGGTTCGCACGCTAGGGAGAGCATGAATGACGCCGTCGCGCCGTCTTCGGACGTTTGGAGCGACTCCGCCCCCTCGACGATGAAGCCACCGCTAAGCTGAACGAGCCGCAATTCGCCGGGGTGGCCGTCGAACAACATGGGGTGTTGCGAGGAATTCTCCTGGACGACGCGGTTCCTGAGGTACTCGAATGCTTCTTCGGCCGAAACCGCGCCGTCGGAATTGGCGTCGGCGGGCCCTTCCATCCCGGCGAGCAAGTGGTAGGTGAACAACCCGTTCCCCCAGGCGGCTCCTTCGACCGAGTATTCGTTGTCCTTGCAGGCGGTAAGGACCACGCCGTACCCCAAATCGTCCAAATCCTTGGTGGCCGCGGCGAAGAAATCGGCCGCGAATCCATCTCCTTCCTCCGGGACGGTCTCGCCGATGCCTCGTGCACTGGTGGACTTGATATGGCCGCCGGAATGGCACGTGTCGACGATGACGACGTACTTTTGAGTCGGCAACTGCCCGATCCAATCGCTCAACTCGTCGTCCGTGATCGACTCGGAAAAGGAATAAACGCACAGCGCCTCGTCGTAGCCGTCTTTCTCGTCCATCGGCGCCATATCGGGAACTTGGGTCCCATGCCCCGAAAAGAAGAAGACGCAGACGTCGTCGGCGTCGGCCCGGCTCCCCATGGTCATTATCGCGGAGCGGACGTTCGACTCGGTCACTTGGCTGTTGAGCAACAGAGTGATGTTGCTTGAGTCCCAGTTTCTTCCCTTGAGCAAGGCATCGCGGAATTCCCTCGCGTCGTCGTCACAATACGTCAGATCGTTGCTCGTGCCCTCGTAGTCCGATACGCCGCAGATGACGGCATGGTATTCGACGATCCCGTCCCCTTTGGCCGCCGAGGCGGCCGGATCGGCCAACGGTGCCGCGCTGAGCAGGCATCTCGATTCGAGCGCCTCAAATCGCAAGGACATCGCTTTGGTCGCGGATCGTTTAGTCAGTCCCGTTCTCGCCATCGTCGTCTCCTTCAAGGCCTTCATCGTTCGTTGTTTCTCGCGCGTCTACCGGTAAATCTGAGTGGATAACGGTTCACCCCCCTCATGGGCTGTTTGAACCGACAGAAAGGGGCTCGGCTTCCGGCCCCATTCGGACCAAAAGAGTGGAACCTACCACCATAACAGAGTACTTAGAACCGTTAATATAGTCAAGTTTCGCACAACCGGAATGGCCGGGAAGGCGGAAACGGAATGTCGCAATCTTCGCGAAAAGCACGCTCGTTCAAGGCGATTTGTTGTCCACAAAATGGTTTTCCGACCAATACCGCTGATTCCGAGAAACCGCGATCCACCCCCTTGCCTCAACGCAAATCGCCATTTATAATTTTCAGTCTAAGATGGCCTCCGGCGAGGACCCATCAAGGGGGTGATGGAAAAATTCCTCCATCCCTCCCACTTTCACACTCCCCGATAGCTCAGTTGGTAGAGCGAGCGGCTGTTAACCGCTATGTCCAAGGTTCGAGTCCTTGTCGGGGAGCCAAAATCAATCCGACGGAATTTGCCGTCGGCTCAAGTTAACGGAAACGCCCGGTCAGACCACTGGCCGGGCGTTTTCGTATCTCTATGCCGTCAAAGGGTTACGACGCACCCGCCCACGCGGGCCGCGCTCTCTGTTTCAACCCGCCTCCACCACGTCGCGGCGGCGAACCTACACGTTCTCGCTCGCACCCCAAGAGCAACGGGCCGAACTCTCGGACTCTCTCGTAAACAGCCCTCGCCCAGTTAACAGACCCGTTCGTCTCGGACCCATAAGCGATTTCGAACTCGTCGGCCAAGGGGGTGTGGCGTGGCCTCCGCCTCGCCAACACCCGTGCCTTCTTCCTTGATCATGGCCGCCTATTCGAGGATAATCACGGCAGCGAAGTTGCTGTTGCTTACACTGACCTGGACGGGTGAAGAAAAAGGGATTGCCCCCGGCGGTAGAACACGATATGAACTCCAATCAGCCCATCCGGCTCTACCGCGATCTGGCGGACTGGTATCCGCTGCTGACGCCGGTCGGCGACTACGCCGACGAAGCCGCCTTTTACCGGCGCTTGTTCGAGGCCCAATGTAAGCGGCCGCCTCGGACCTTGCTCGATCTCGGCAGCGGCGGTGGCCACAATGCCGCGCACCTGAAGACGACACTGGCCTGCACGCTGGTGGATATTGCACCCGACATGCTGGCGCTGAGCTATCGCCTGAATCCCGAATGCGAGCACGTTCAGGGGGACATGCGGTCGATCCGGCTTGGCTGCGTCTTTGACTGCGTACTCATCCATGACGCGATCAGCTACATGGCTTCGCGCGAGGACCTTGGGCAAGCCATCGCTACGGCATTCGCGCACACCGCCCCGGGTGGCGTCGCGATTTTCCAGCCGGATTACGTCTGGGAGACCTTCCAGCCGGGCACCGAGACCGGCGGCGGCGACGGCGACGGCGGGCGTTGCCTGCGCTACCTCGAATGGAGATGGATTCCCGACTCGAGAACCGACGTGTACGTGACCGACATGGCCTACCTGCTAATGGACGAGAACGGCGCCGTCGAGGTCGCCCATGACCGTCACATCATGGGGCTGTTCCCACGCGCCGCCTGGCTGGAACTGATAGCGGAGGCGGGATTCGAGCCGCTCGCGGTCCCCTTCGAGCACGGCTCGTACGGTGACACAGGGCACGAAGTATTCCTCGGGCTGCGACCTCTCGTCAACAGAGGGACATGACGTGAACGATCTCCCACCGCGCTTCTGGCCGATCTTCTTCGAAGTCTATGAGTCGCTCCCCAGGCAGGGGCCGGGCAACCGCGCCTCCGCCGCGAGGGCCCTTGGTCTCTGTCGCGATCTGCCGCCCGCGCCGGCAGTGCTCGACCTCGGCTGCGGCGTCGGCGGCCAGACGATTCATCTCGCCGATCTGACGTCAGGAACCATCGTCGCCTTGGACAGCCATGCACCAAGCATTGAGCGGCTACGTACGACGGTCGCTTTGCGCGGGCTTGCCGCGCGGATTCGTCCCATGGTCGGCGATATGGCCAACCCGGGACTGCGCGCCGCCAGCTTCGACCTGGTCTGGTCCGAGGGGGCGATCTACAACATCGGCATCGAGAATGCCCTGCGCGCCTGTCATGGGCTGTTGCGTCCCGGTGGTTATGTTGCTTTTACCGACGCGGTCTGGCGCAAGGCGAATCCGCCATCCGAGGTGAAGGCGAGTTTTGACATGGACTACCCGACCATGGGCCGAGTCTCCGACATCCTGGCGACCATCGCCACGTCTGGTTTTTCGATGATCGGGCACTTCACTTTGCCGGACGAGGCGTGGTGGGATGACTTCTATATGCCGATGGAGTTGCGCATCGAGGAAATGCGCGGCCGTCACGCGGATGACGCCGACGCGCTCGCCGTCCTCGACCGGCTCGCGCAGGAGCCCGCGATGCACCGGAAGTATTCAGACTACTACGCTTACGAGTTCTTTGTGACACGTCGGCACTGATCGCGCGTGGTTCACCACACTCATTCGCGCCCCACGTCATCCCTTTCTCCTCCCCTTCCATTCCCGTTCCCCAGGCTTCCAGCGCGGCCGTCCAGATATCCCACCGTTCCCGCGGGTAGGCGGTGACGGTCTCCG
>CAZFQG010000002.1:0-15016 GCA_964520785.1 uncultured Planctomycetaceae bacterium
CGGAAACCCAAAACCGTTCGCGACCGGTTACCAAATGTCGCGATCAAACTCGTATTGAATACACTTGATTGTAATCAAACCAACCGACCGCCGCAACCGAATGACCGGATTCGAAAACGGCCTCTTCCGGATCGTATTTGGCTTTCTCGGCCGTTTTCGAGTTTCCCGAGTCCCCGCGCGGCGGACTCGGGAACTCATCTTCTTCTCCATTACGGCGCGAAACGGCCGCTAACGGCGGCGCCGGCCGATGCCGACAAACAACCCGACCAGCAACAGCACGGCCGCGTCAGGCTCCGGGATCGTCTCGATAACGACGAGTCCGTAATGGGGGCCGTTCAGTCCTCCATCTCCGGCGGATACCAGTTCACCCAGGTAGGTGCCGGCGGCGACGTCGAACTTCGCGATGGCGTTGTCGTAGTTGCTTACCAGAAGCGTCGTTTCGTCCACGAAGCACATTCCCAAGGGCATATTGATCCCCGGCTCCAGTCCTGCGAAGTCGACAATCTTCGTGAAGGTCTCCGCCGCGGAAGGCAAGTCGAGTACCCATAGACTGGTCGAGTACTGGTTCGGCGGGCCAGCGTTGGTTACGGCATACAGTTTTCCGTCCGGTCCCAACTCCAGGCTGAACGGAGACCCGAGGTCCGTCTTGAAACCCGTATATATCTGCAACGAATAACTGGAAGTGTTGCCAGTGTCGCCGGTTGCGCGTCGGACTTGTCCGCCGTCATGGTCGATGGCCCGGAAAAACTCCGGTAATCCGGAGGTGGTGTATTCTTGCGGTACCGGTTCGACGGAGCGGATCACGGCGGCCGGGAAGGGGGTGAAGGCCGGGTCCAGCTCGCCGGGGTTAGCGCTGTCGGGACCGAGAATCCGGTAGACGCACGAGCCGGTCTTCGTCACGAGCAGGTTGCCGGCGGCGTCGAAGGTCAGGTCGGCGATATTGCGGACGGCCGTGCTGTAGACCTCGAGGAACGTACCGTCGGTGGCGAAACGGAGGATGCCTCCGGTGTCGGCATTCCCCAAGTCGTCGCGGTAGGCGACGTAGACATTCCCGTCAGGGCCAACCCCCATTCCGGTGGGTTGATTAAGCAGGTTTCCGCCGACGGGGTCAGTTCCCAGGGCGGCGCCGTCGGCAAAGACGCCTTCGAAGGCGCCGGTGTACGCATTGTACTGCAAGACCTGGTTCGTCTTGTTGCTCGATACCAAGATGGCATGCTGCGCGTGTGCCAGTCCCGCGCAGACAAAGAGCATAGCAGTGCCGCAGAGGCAACGTCGGGTGAAGTGCATCATAAGTCTCCTCCTCAGGAACAGTCGTGTTGCCGGATTGCATATTGTATACAATCGAAGGCGAAGAACGAAACCGCGAACCACACTCGAAGTTCGCGAATTTCCCTCATTGTAGATTGTATGCAATTAAACCGCAATACCCCCTGGCCGGTTTTTTCCGATTTGGCTCAAAATTGCCGGAGGACTGCCAAGTCCTGGGGTCTGGATCATTTTTCGGCCGAGCGACTCCCACAGACGTGAAAAGGCCGGCCGAAAGATATGCCTGACCCCTCTCTTCGGACTTTGCGGTTCTCCGGCGCGACATTGGAAATCCCGTTGACTTTTTTCCACCGTTTGGGTGGAATAGAGGTTGGATATATATATGTAGCGCCCACGAGGTCGCGGTTTTGCAGGTGGGCGGTGGCGGGCCGGCTTGTCTTTTTTCCGTATTGACGATGGGCTCCCCCTGGAGAGGAAGATGAAACGTCCTTTGACGATAGACGTATCGAAGAGAAATCGCGGGATTCGGCGGCACGCCGAGAGGAGCGCAAGGCACGGTGGATTTACCCTGATGGAATTGCTCGTGGCCACGGCGCTGACCGTGTCCGTATTGACTGCCGTCACCGTGATGGTCGGCATTCTTGGGCGGACCGTGAACGAGTCCCGCGCGACGCTGGAGATGACGGATCGCCTGCGCGCAGTGACCGCGCGGCTGCAGAATGATTTGGAGGGAGTTACCGTCTCGGTCACCGCCCCGATCGATCCGGGAATCGAAGAGGGATACTTGAAATACATCGAGGGCAGGAATCCGCTCTTCGCGCAAGACCCCAAAGATCCGGGAACGCCTCCGCCCGGCGTATGGCCTCACGCGGGCAACACCGATCAGCCGGGTGCCGCCGGGACGCCTCTGCCGGACACGACGGTCATTGACCACAATGATATTCTAATGTTCACGACGCGTTCCAAGGACAAACCGTTTATGGGTCGCGCCTTCGTCCGCTTGCCGAACGGGGATATCCGGCGGCAGGCGGAGTCCCAAGTCGCCGAGGTCGCTTGGTTCGTCAGGGGACGGACCCTTTACCGCCGTGTCTTGCTGGTTTTGCCGGATTTCGACGCCGACCTGGCGACCGCCGCGCCGCAGCCGGCCCTTTCGCACAATGATCTGGCCTCCATCGCGGGATACCCGGCCGGAACCCGATTCTCGTTCTACCAGTTCTACGACCTCAGCGTCCGCCGGCACGACAACGGCACCCCGGATGATTTGTCCGACGACTATTTGATCCTTAATTCTCTCGGCGACCTGACGAAACCGGAAAACCGGTTCGCCCATCAGTCGGCGCGAATGGAAAGCAAAGTCACGAAGTGGGACATGCCGTTCCACCCGCACGTGTGCGTCATCCGCAGACCGGGCGTCCTTTCCACGCGATTGACCGCCTGGCATTGGCTGGGACTTCCCACTCTGAAAGAGACGACGCATCCGGGGTGGGGTGTACAAGGGGGCACCGCGTACCCCTCCAACGCCGGCGCGCCGCTTCCGATGTTCGATTTGACCATCGGCGGGAACAGCATCATGACCGGCAGTGGGACCACGGCGGCCTGGATGAGCAACCCCTATGATCTTCAAGTAAATCCGCACCCGTTCGAGCAACAAGACCCGCAATCGGGTTCCCTGATTTCTCCGATCGACACACTCAACGACCCGGCCGGATTGAACCCACCGCGGACGAGGGCGGAGGAGGACGTCGTCCTGGAAAACGTGGTCGGCTTCGACGTGAAGGCATGGGATCCGGAGGCGCCGGTGCTGCAATACCCAAAAAATCCCGGGCCGGGTGGTGGGAACACCGTTTTGCAGCCGGGGGACCGCGGGTATCCGGCGTCGAATGATCCGGAATGGGCGAGGATCATTAACGGGACCTCAAGCACGTATGGGGTAGCCGCCCGGGGAGCGTACGTTGATTTGAACTACGGGCCGAACGCCGAACTCAGTCACTTCTCGGGCGGTTCGACTCCGAAGCTGCCGTTGGGTTCCCTGAATCCCGGTGGAACCTACGACACTTGGTCGACGCACTACGAATCGGACGGGATCGACAACAACAACGACGGGCTGATCGACCCGGCAACGGACGGTTTCGATACCGCGGTCGGCGGGAGCACGAATGGGTTGGTCGATGACGTATCCGAGCAGGAAGCGCCTCCTCCGTATGCCCGGCCTCTGAGGGGCCTAAAGGTAACCGTCCGCGTTTACGAGCCTTTTAGCCGCAACATTCGCGAGGTGACGATTACGCAAGACTTTTCACGGAAATAGTCCCGGCGAGTCCGGTTCTTGCGGCTCGCTTCCTTTGCGCCTTGGCGATAGGACTTTTCGTAGTGATTTCCCGGGTTCTTGACGGGCCACCGGTTGTCTTTAGTGTGTTCATAGTCCCTGTTTTCTTCGCAAACTCTCTGCGATTCCCATTTTCTCTTCCCTCTCCCTTTCGCTTTTGGTATCCTCCGCCACGTTGGTTTTGGCCTAAGAAACTGTAGGGATTCTTCCGATTGTAGTGATTGAGTCGGACCCTGGAACCAGTATGCCCCGGCGGAAATAGGAATCGTGCTTGTGAAGAAATCGCTTTGTTGGCTCATCAGGTCCCCTCTTTTGTGGGGAGGTCTTGCCGCGTTCGGCTTCTACGCCCTGTTGGATGCGGGCGCCTTTGCGTCGCTGCCGCTGGTGAAGCGGTATGTGGCGAGCCATCCGGTCGAATATGTGACGACGGTGATGTTCTTCGTCGCCTCCGCGGCGCTGGTGCTGAGGATCATTGATACTCAGGGGCAATGGTGGCGGCTTTGGCGGTCGGTACGGCTGTTGGGGCCGGTTCCGGCGGCCCCGCAACCGGCCGCGAGCGCCGGCGCGCTCCGCGAACGGCTTCACTCCCGTTCGGGACTGAAATCGACCGATGCTCTGGCTCGACGGATGGACGACGTACTCGAACATGTCGAGCGGCAAGGGTCGGGCGAGCGTCTGGACGAACAATTGCGTTATCTCTCCGAAATGGAGGCGGTTCGCGCCCACGAAAGCGGCGCGTTGTTCCGCATTATCGTCTGGGCGATTCCGATCCTCGGCTTTCTCGGAACGGTCATGGGAATCACCATCGCCATCGCCAATTTGGACCCGACGACGCTCGAAGAGTCGATGAACGAGGTAACACTCGGCCTGGCGACCGCGTTCGATACGACCGCGTTGGCGCTGGCGTTGTCGCTGGTGCTCATGTTCGGAAAGTTCTTCGCGGACAGTCTGGAGTCGCGTCTTTTCGCCGCGGTCGACCGTCGCGCCGACGCGGAGCTATTGGGCCGTTTTGAGACCGAACCCGGAGGTCCCAACGGAGAATTGGTCGCGATGGTCCGCCGCACGGTGGGCGAAATGGTTCGTGCGACCGAGGCGCTCGTACAAAAACAAACGGCGCTGTGGCAGGAATCGCTCGCCGCCGGGGAGAAGCGGTGGAGCGCGGCGGCGGCGGAAGAAAGCCGCCGGTGGCAGGCGGGCCTGAAGGAGGGGCTCACCGAGAGTTTCCGCGTCCATTCGGAACAGCTCATCGAGGCGGAGAAGCAAACGATCGATAGCAATCACCGGCACTGGAGTCGGGTACAGGAGAGCCTCGAACGTTCGGCCGCTTCGGTCGTTTCCCTGCAGCAGGCGATGACGACCCAGGCCGAAACCCTCACGAAAACGATCGAGGCCGCCGGTCGCGTGTCGCTGTTGCAGGAAACGCTCAATAAGAACCTGGCCGCCTTGGCCGGAGCGCACGATTTCGAGAAGACCGTCATGAGCCTGGCCGCCGCGATTCACCTCCTCAACGGCCGTCTGGGCGATCCGGACGTCGGCCTGTCGCGCCCGCGGTCCGCCGCGGCATCCACGGGAAAGGCCGCATGAGGCGAACTGCGCGAACCCGAATCATCCGCTCCTCCGATTCCGGGGGCACGCTTTTCCCGTTCTTGGCCGTGCTCTTGTGTACGATGGGGTCGCTCATAGTCCTGTTGGTCGTGATCGGCCACCAGTCCCGAATCCGCGCGGCGCAGGAAGCGGCGGTGCAATCCGCTGCGTTGCACGAGAAGGTGGACGAGGAACTCGAAATGAGCGGCTGGCGGCTGGAGCAGCTCCGCGCGTCGCGGGAGAAGACGGCGGCCCAGCTCACCGAGATGCGGCTCCACCTGAGCCATCTGGAGGATCATGTCCTCCGGTTGAAAGAGAAACAATCCTCGCTACTCGAGAAGTGGGAGAAGCTCAAGACGTTCAACGCCGGAGGGGAAACCCGAAAAGCCGAGTTGACCCGACGGCTGGACGAACTCCGCGGCGCGCTGGCGGACGCGAAGGTCCGTGTCGAGGAGGAGCGCCGGCGGCTCCGCGAGGCGCAATCCGCCTATGCGATCGTTCCCTACGAAGGTCCCAATGGAACGACGCGTCGGCCGATCTACGTCGAATGCCGCCCCGACGCGGTCGTCTTGCAGCCGCTGGGAATCGAATTCACCGCCGCGGATTTCGTCGAACCGCTGGAACCGGGGAATCCGCTCGACGCGGCGCTTCGGGCCGTCCGCGAGTACTGGGTCATGCACGACGGATTTGATCCGAACCGGGGGGAGCCGTACCCCTTGATTTTGGTCCGGCCCCACGGGGAGATGGCCTACAATTTCGTCCGCGAGGCAATTCAGTCTTGGGGGTCTGAATTCGGGTATGAGTTGATCGAAGCAGACTGGGATTTGCGGTTTCCTCCGGCCGAACCGGGCCTGGATCGGGTTGTCGCGCGGGCAGTCGACGCCGCCCGGCACCGGCAACGCGACCTCATTCGCGCGGCGCCGCGGCGGTACAGCCGGAGCGAGCCGACGGAGTTCACGATTGCGCCGGTCCGCGGCGGACTCGTCCCGATGGGTGGATCACGGGGCTCGCTGGGCGTCACCCCTCATAGCGATCCGCGGCGCGGGGGGGATTCTTCGGGATTCGCCCGCCCGGGTGGTTCAGTCGGAAACGGGCCGCCCGAGCGTACGGCCGCGATGCGTGGCGGCGATGGACTGGGGGCCGGACCTCAAGAGGCCTATCAGGATTTGGATACCGCGCCGCGGCGAAGTTCCGGTCGCGGGGGTTCGGGAAGCGGCACGTACACTACGGCCGGAGCCCCGAGTGGCCGGACGTCTTTCTCACAATCCGACGAGGGCGAAAGGGCAGGGGGGAGGAGCGGGTTTTCCGAAACAGGCGAGACTTACGGCGGCGGATCACGGCCCCAAACCGGTTCCGGGTTCGTCACCTCGCGACAAAGAGAATCCGGCGGGGCAGGGGGGGCGCCCGGCAGTATCGCCGGATCGCCGGACGGATCGGAACAGGGAACGGCCGCCTCGGGAAGCTCCGGCGGGAGTTGTCCCGCTGGAGGAAGCACCGGTGACACGGCCGTCTCGTCACTGAGCTTTGGGAGCCGCGATACGGCAAACGCCGGGACACACGAGGGCGCACCGCCGGACGAAGGCACGGTCGGCGTCCATCTCAACCCCGGTACGCAGGCCGCCGCCGGGGGGCAGCGGTTGCGGCCGGGTGAGTACGTCCCGTCTTCGGGCACGCAGGGGGTGGGAGATACGGTGCCGGAGCGCCCCTCGTTGGCGTCGACGCATCACCGCGCGACACGGTCGATCGCGGAGTCGCGCGGGATCAACTGGGGCCTTCCGGCGACATCGGCCGGCGCGATTCCGATCACGCGCCCGATACGCGTGGAATGCTACGCGGACCGCATCGTCCTCGTTCCGGAAAAGCGGAACGAACGGACTCGGGAAATCCCGCTCACCGAGCGGACCGTCGACGGGATGGACTCGTTCGTCAGTGCGGTATGGGAGCGGATGGATTCATGGGGAATCGCCGGACGGGGCATGTACTGGCGTCCCGTTCTGCACGTCTACACGGCCGAGGGGGCCGAAAGCCGGGCGCGAGACCTGAGAGTTCTCCTGGAAGGGAGTGGTCTGGAGGTGCGGAGGAAGTGAGGAACGAAGGAAAAAGAAAAGAGACGGTGAGTCAGAAGAGTAGTGGAAGAGTAGTGACGGAGTCAGCGGTTAGGGGACTCTGCGGAGAAATGCCACACCGAGAGGGCCCGGCATGTCAGCTATTGGAATGAAAAAAAGAGGTTGAGATACGATGAATCGCGAGCCGGAATCCGTCGGGCAAGACTCGTTTCTCGACGTGGTCGCCAACATCGTGGGGATCCTCATCATCTTGGTGATGGTTGCCGGGATGCGGATGGCCAGTGCCTCGGTCGAAACGGCCATTCCGGCCCAAATTCAAGAAGCGACACGGAAACTCGAACAGTCGGTGGAGACCGAAAGGGCCCTGCGGGAGGAGGTCCTCGACCTGGCACGACGAATCCAGTCGACCGCGGCCGGAGCGGAGGAACAGCAGGCCCTCCGGGATGCCCTCGCACGGCATCTGGCGGAGTGGGAACGGCGGATCGAAGAGAAGCGAGCGCTGCTCGACGTGAATTCGCGCGAGACGTTCGATGTGAACCGGGAACTCGAGGAGATGAAGCGACTGCTGGCCTCGTTGGAGAGTGAGGCGGCGCAGCTCGCCGCGACGGAGAAGCCGCCAGTCGTCATCCGAAGCCACTGCACGCCGCTGAGTCAAATCGTCAGCGGGCCGGAGGCCCATTTCCGTATCAGCGGTGGCCGCGTTTCGTACATTCCTCTGGAGGATCTCCTCCGCGAGTTGAAGAGGGATGTCGAGCCGAAGATCCAGCGTCTGCAATGGCAGCAGAGCTTCACCGAGACGCTCGGTCCGATCGGAGGATACCGGATGAAATACACGGTCGAGAGAGTCGAGCTTCCACTGGACGTGCAAATGGCGGCCGGGCGGGGCGGTTTCCAGGTCCAACTCCGGAACTGGACCTTGCTTCCGGTCTCCGAGCAACTTGGCGAACCGCTCGAGCGCGCACTTGCCGAAGCTTCCGATTTCCGCGCGGCTCTCGCCAAGTATCGTCCGGGGCATACGACGGTCACGTTCTGGACGTACGATGACAGCTATGCCCAGTATCGCCGTCTCAAGGAAACCCTCTTCGATCTCGGCTATTCCACCGCCGGCCGCCCTTTGCCACAAGGCGTGCCGATTCAAGGCTCGCCCGACGGTTCCCGTTCGGCGGCGCAGTGAACCGTTCTCGGTTGTTTCGACCCAAATCCTTCGCACAAAGACTCAAATCCGTATCGACGCTGCGTGGGATTGATCGGGGAAAGGGTCTACACTTGGGGAAGCCTCGCAGATCACCGAGGATCGCGAAATGGAGTCCAGTCCCCCCAAAAGGCGCCCCGGCTATGTGTCGACCTTCATTGAGCAATAGCCCGTTTTTCCTGACTGCAGTTCTGTCCGTCGCGGCGTTCTGGTACGCAGCCTGCGTTGCCGAAGAGGTACCAAGGCGAATTGTACTCTCGGTCGAACCCCATAAGCCCAACGTCATCGAATTCGAACCGGTAGAAGCCAAATACGTCCGGATCGAAATCCGCGCCGTCTACACGGCCCACCCCTGCATCGACGAACTGGAGGTCTACGGCGAGGATCAAGAGACGAACCTGGCCGCGGCGGAACGCGGGGCGGTTCCGTCCGCGTCTTCCTGTATCGAGGGATTTCCCATTCACGCCGTGCCCCACCTGAATGACGGGAAGTACGGCAATGATCACAGTTGGATTCCGGCGTCGCTCCCCTGTTGGGCCCAAGTCGAATTGGTGAAACCGACTCGAATCGACCGCGTCGTCTTCTCTCGCGATCGCGAGGGACAATTCCAGGATCGCCTTCCGGCCGACTTCGATCTCCTCGTCTCCATGGACGGGGTGAACTGGACGACCGTCTGCCGCGCGACCGGCCTGGCCGGTTTTCCGGCCGATACGCCGTTGCCGGGCGAAGCTCGCGAGAGCTGGGCCGTTCGTGCGGCGCATTCCCTGCCGGGGGTTTACGGCGAAAGGGCCCGTTTGTTGTCCCTTTCCGCGAAGGGGCCGGAGGACATCGACGCCGTTTTGGCGATCCACCGCGGTTATCACGAACGCAAATATCTTATCCACCACGTCGAGGCCCAGTTCAATCCCGACGCCCTCCGCCGCGCCGCGGCGGATCTTGCCGCCACGTTCGGCGAAGAGTATAAGGGGGTTCACGATTTCGCGGACCGTCTCGCCGGCATGGAGCGACTCTTCGCGACGTTCCAGGAGCAACTCGCCTCCGGGGATTTGGCGGTGCAGGAACAGGGAGTCGCCAACGCCGATAAGATACTCGCTTTCGTCCGCGAGGTCCTCTTGCCGAACCCGCTGTTGAACTTTGACGAGTTGCTGGTTCTCAAACGAAAGTATGCCGCGACCGGTCCCGGCGGCGCCTATTGGGACTGGGGTCAGCAGTACGGTTTTACCGTAAACTGGTCTTGCGATTTCCGTCCCAAAAACCCGCCGGTCGCCCCCTGGTGGGACGAATCGCTCGAAGCGGTCGCATTGAAGGACCAAGCCCGCGGCCTACGGACGATCTTCAAGGCCCAGCCGACCCACATGATCCAACATCCCGACTTGAACTGGGACGCCGACAAGATCGCCTTCGGCATGCCCGGCCCCGAGGGTGCGTTTCAGGTCTGGGAGGTCGACATTGACGGAGCCGGCTTGCGACAACTCACCAAAGATACCGGCCCCGACATCGACAACGGCGATCCGTGCTACCTGCCGGACGGGCGGATCATCTTCAATTCGACGCGTCTGTTCACCGGGGTTCCTTGCGAGGATGGGCAGTCGTACGTCTCCAACCTCTGCCTCATGGACGCCGACGGGAACCACGCGCGGATGCTTTGTTTCGATCAGGAGAGCAACTGGCACCCTAGTATCCTCAACAATGGCCGGGTCCTGTATACGCGGTACGAATACGCGAATATCGGACACCAATTCGGACGGCTTCTCTTCCACATGAACCCCGACGGCACCAGCCAGATGGAGTACTACGGCAGCAACTCCTACTGGCCGAACAGCGTCTTCCACGCCAGGGCCGTTCCGAATCATCCGACCAAGGTCGCCGGCATCGTCTGTGGCCACCACGGAACGAACAAACAGGGACGGCTGGTCATCTTCGATCCGGCCCAAGGACGCCACGAGACGGAGGGGGCCGTGCAGACCATCCCCGGCTGGGGGCAACCGGTCGAACGGATCGTCGAGGATTACCTGTATGACGGAGACTGGCCCAAGTTCATCCATCCCTGGCCGTTGAGCGAGAAATACTTCCTCGTTAGCGCCCGGCTCTTTCCGGAACAGAAGGAATACCGGGTCTATCTGGTCGACGTCTTCGACAACATCGTGGAAATCGCCCGATGCGACGGTTATTCGCTGATGGATCCCATTCCGCTGCGGAAGCGACCGCGGCCACCCATGATCGCCGACAAGGTCATTCCCGGCGAGACCGAGGCGACGGTCTTCCTGACGGACGTCTATCGGGGTCCGGGACTGAAGGAAGTGCCCAGGGGTACGGTCAAGCAATTGCGGCTCTTTACCTACAACTACATGTACCGTCAGATGATCTTCCGGGGTTTCGGCCACCTCGCCACGGCAGGCGTCGACGGTCCCTGGGAACCTCGGCACATCCTGGGTACGGTACCGGTGGACCAGGACGGCTCCGCCCTCTTCAAGGTTCCGGCGAATACTCCTATCTCGATCCAACCGGTCGACGCCGAGGGCCGGGCGATGCAGAAGATGCGAAGCTGGTTCACCGCCATGCCGGGGGAGGTGATTTCGTGTGCCGGATGCCACGAGGCGCAGAATACGACTCCGGAATCCCTCTCGGTGAGTGCGGCTTATCGCCATCCCTCCAAGATCGAACCGTGGCACGGGCCACGTCGTGGATTCGATTTCTACAACGAGATTCAACCGGTACTCGACGAGTACTGCGTCGGCTGCCATGACGGCTCCGAGCCGAACCGGCCCGATTTCGCTCGAAAGTCGACCGAAGAGCGGCTCCGTATCAACGCGGAGTACCACAAGCGGACCGAATCGGGGATTACGACGATCTTCACGCCGTCGTTCATCGCGCTGCATTCCTATGTTCGGCGGCCCCACGCCGAGGATAATCTGAACGTGCAAATCCCGGCGGAATACCATGCCGACACGAGCCTGCTGGTGCGGATGCTCAAGAAGGGACATAACAACGTGCGGCTCGACGACGAGGCCTGGCGGCGGCTCTACACGTGGATCGACCTGGACGCGCCCGACCTGGGCTCCTTCCGCAACCGCGAGTGGGGGACGCCGGAGAACTTCTACGAGCGCCGCCGTGAGATGCTCGGCCGCTACGCGAACCGGACCGACGATACCGAATGGATGCCCACCGAACCGCCGCCGCAACCGGAGTTCGTTCAACCGCCCGAGGAAACGCCCCCGGTGGAGATCGCCCCGTTTTCCGGTTGGCCGTTCGACGCCGCCGAGGCGAAGCGGCGCCAGGCGGAGTTGAATCTGCCCCAGCGGCTCACCATGGAACTCGGCCCCGCCGGTGCGCTCACCTTCGTCCTCATCCCACCGGGAGAGTTCGTGATGGGCGATCCCGACGGCCCCGGCGACGAACGGGCCGCCTCGAGGGTCCGCATCGAAAAGCCGTTCTACCTATGCGCGACGGAGATAACCAACGCCCAATACCGCGCGCTGGCCCAAGCGAGGCACGACAGCGGGTTCATCGGCTGGCAGAGTATTGACTGGCGAGGAGAAGGGCATCCGATTAATGGCGACACCCAGCCGGCGGTCCGCGTCTCGTGGAACGACGCGATGGACTTTTGCGACGCCCTTTCGGTCAAGCTGGGCCGCCGCGTCACGCTCCCGAACGAGGCACAATGGGAATGGGCCGCCAGAGCCGGCGCGGACACGCCCCTCTGGTACGGAACCCTCGACACCGACTTCGCCGCCTTCGAGAACCTTGCCGGCCGCGAGCGGAAGAAGTTCGCCTTCGATTACAAACGCAGGTGGTATCCGCGGGACGATCGCTTCGAGGACGGTCACATGGTCACGGCGCCGGTCGGCTCCTTCCAGCCGAATCCCTGGGGACTCTACGACATGGCCGGCAACGTCGCCGAATGGACCCGCTCCACCTACCGGCCGTATCCTTTCGATGCCGGCCTGGCCGAACAGGATGACCGCCAATTGCAGGACCGCTCGACTATTGATCCCCACACCCAGAAGACCATCCGCGGCGGCTCGTGGGCCTCGCGACCTCGCGAAGCGACCAGCAGTATTCGCTGGAAATACCCCATCTGGCAGAAGGTCTCCGAAGTGGGGATCAGGCCGGCGATCGAGGTCGAGTGAACGGGTCAAGTTCGAAACGGGCCCATCCGGCCTCGCGGCGTGCCGGTTCGCCGAGGCTCACCTATTTCGGATCAGTCCGAAGTCGCCCGTCTTCGCTGCCTCGAGAACCGGCCCCATGTAGTCATCAATGGTGTCCGCGGAGAGTGGGATCGGCATATTGCGAAGTTTTGATTCGAGTGACGGATTCTTCGCCGCGGCAAGCGCTCGGTGGATGTGCGCATCGGTGAAACCCTCTACTTCCATCAGCGTCGTGGGGAAACCGATCCGGCGCGACAAGCCGAGCATGGCATCCGCGACCGCCAGGCCCAGATCGCGCCCCGAGAGCGCGTCCAGGTTCGCGTTGGTGTAGCCGGCCGCCCGGTAGATACGTCCCACCGCCCGGAGACGTTCCGCAATGGCGGGCGCGAAGAAGACCGTGTAGTACGGGTCCATCAGGGCACACGCTCGCCCGTGGGGCAGGATATCGACCAGCGAGAAACTGGTCAGATGTCCGCCGTTGGTGCCGCCGATCATGATGGCCTCTCCGCCGAGATCGGTTCCCAGCCCCAGGGCTTTTCTGGCGTGGAGATTGTCCGGGTCGTCGCAGGCGGCGTGGAGGTTGTTGACGATGAGTTCGATTCCCAAAAGCGATACCGGCTTGACGCGTTCGAAATCCGATTCCGGGATCCCGAAAAAGACCTCCATGCAATGGGCGATCCCGTCGAGCGCGCCGTCCATGGTCAGATCGCGCGAGGCGGAGGAGGTAGTCTCGTAGTCGAACAGGGCCCTGGTGGGAACGACGGCCGGATCGATGATCAACAGCTTCTGACCGCTTTCCATGTCGGTGACATTGGAGTATTTCGTCAAATGGGCGGCCGATCCCGCGGCGATCTGGCAGGCGACCAGCGGGAGCAACGTCTTTTCGTGTTCGTGGAGCATTCGCGAGACCTGTCCGACGCCGAAGTAGGCGGCAAGATCGGGTTGCCGTTCGCCCAGTTCGCGAAGGACCATTGCCGCTTTGACGGCATCTATGCAGCTTCCCCCGCCAACGGCGACGACGACTTCCGGATGCTGTTCCTCGAGCGCCGCGGCCAGTCGATAAACGTCCGCGATGGGGGCGTTGGGACGTGGTCCGGCGATAAAACCGCCGGCAAGCTCCAAGCCGGCGCCGGCCAATGCTGCGTTCGTGGCGTCGTGCAGGGGGGCGCCCCAAGGCTTGCCGACGCCGCTGGTCACGACCGAAACGCGTTTTCCCAGCCCGGCGGTGAGTTTTCCCAATTGGTGGAAGCATCCTAAACCGAAAACGTAAGCGTCCCCCTTGAATTCACGGAGAAGGGCGGCGGCTTGTGTCATGCGTTCGTTCATTGGTTTGGTTCGTTTTGTCCAGGGTTCGAGAAATGGGGAGAACGGCGCGGCAGGGAAGGGGGGCCGCGCGGAGGAGCGCTCGCCTGCCGCGCCATGATCGCGAGGGAGTCCTTCGACCCCTTGATTCCCGTTTCGGTTCGGGTTAAACTCAATCCTGCCGAGGGGAAATCGACTTTCCGGCCGGCAGGGGCTTGCGCCCCGCTCGGAAAATCCGCCGACGAGGAGCGCCAGTTCGAGCCTAACGTGAATACAAGAGTATTTCAATCCGAAGTTTTGTGTGAAAAAGTATGAACGTGTTCTTTGCCGAATTCTTCGGGACGGCCATGATCCTCATTTTTGGCGCCGGGGTGGTTGCCAACGTGCTTCTGGACCAGACGAAGGGAAACAGCAGCGGTTGGATCGTAATCACGGTCGGATGGGCTGTCGGAGTGTTTACCGGCGTATTGGTCGCGGCACCCGTTAGCGGGGCCCATCTGAATCCCGCGGTGACGCTCGCGCTGGTTCTGGCGGACAAATTCTCGCTTGAGCTGCTGCCGATGTATTGGTTCGCACAATTGCTTGGCGCTGGATTCGGTGCGTTTCTGGTCTGGCTGGCGTATAAGCAGCATTTCGACGCGACGGAAGATGGGAATTCGAAGCTCGCCATCTTCTGCACGGCGCCGAACATCAGGAGCTGCCGGCACAACATGATAACCGAGGCGATCGGGACTTATGTGCTTGTATTCGCCGTGTTGTATATGGCGGAACCCGAAGTGGGACTGGGGTCCCTAAACGCATTGCCGGTTGCGCTCGTCGTGCTCGGTCTAGGCCTGTCGCTCGGTGGCCCCACGGGGTACGCGATCAATCCGGCACGCGATCTCGGACCGCGAATCGTTCATTTCTTTCTCCCGATCCCCGCGAAACGCGACAGCGATTGGGGATACGCCTGGGTGCCGGTTCTCGGTCCACTGGCCGGCGCAGCCGCCGCGGCGGGAATATACGTTCTGTTCAGGAACCTGAGCTAACGCCGGCGGCAAGCGGGTTGATACGCCGCCAAATCCTCGGGGCCGCCGCGCAGAAGCGGCACCTCGAAGCGGTGAAGCGGATTACTCTCCGTATTTCTCGTGGATCA
>CAZFQG010000002.1:15026-95715 GCA_964520785.1 uncultured Planctomycetaceae bacterium
TCAACCGCGCGACCTTCTTTCCACTCAGGAGCATTCCGCCGAAGATGGGCCCCATACGGTACCCCCCCCCGATATTGTTCGCCGCCATCCCACTGGCGAACAAGCCCGGGAAATACTCCATGGTGTTGGCGACGGTGGAGGCCTCGCCGCTTTCGACCCACATCGGCTTTTCGCCCAGGATTCGGCCGGTCTCGGTATCGAGGGCGATTCCGGCTTTGTCCGTCGCCAGTTTGGCGATCTCGCTGGGATGTCCGGTTCCGTCGAGGACGGCCCTGGCGAGCACCGTCAAAGGATCCACGTGCATCGCGAGCCGTCCGACGGAGGTCCAATTGATAACCAGGCCGCCGACTTTGCCGTCCTTGAAGACGATGTCCTCGACGCTCATCGAATTGAAAATGACCGCGCCGGCCTTTCTTGCTCCGAAGATCAATCCCGACGCCATCTCGACCGAATCGAGCGTGTAGTAGCCGGGCTTTTCGCTCGGAGTGTACGAGATTCCGAAGTCGTCGAGGATGGGAAGCGCCTCGGTCTGCACGACGACCTCGTTAAACAGCATTCCGCCGCCCCAGGTACCGCCGCCCGGGGCCAACTTGCGTTCGAAAACCGCCGTTTTCATGCCGGATTCGGCCAGATACTTGGCGGCGACCAACCCCGAAGGACCACCGCCGACGACGGCGGCGTCCAAAACGAGGGCCTCTTCGAACTTCTCCGCGAATCGCTTGATGATGGCCGAAGAAATCGTGCTTTCGAGTTCCATGGACGGGTTTTATTCCTATGAATGGGGTTTTGGGAATTGCAAATGGTGTCTGGCGAACGGGGCAGGGGAGGGCAGGGGGGTCAGAAATAGAGATCGCGCTTGTCGGCCGCCTTGATCTCCCCCAGCCGCTCGGCGATCCTCGATTTCATGTCACCGTCCTCCATCTTGCCCAGCTCGTCCGCGATGAGCCGTTCACCCGCCTCGCGGGTTTCCTCGCTCGAGTAATCGCACAAGTATTCTTGCAGCGTGCAAAGCGCATTCGGGGTGCAGTACCGCTTGATAAAACCGGGAATGGCGAACTCCATGAAATGTTCGCCGGTACGGCCGAGCCGGTAACAGGATGTGCAGAAACTCGGGATGTATCCATTCTCGATCAGCTCGCGCATCACCTCGTCGAGGCCGCGAATGTCACCGAGCGTGAATTGCTCTTTTTCCATTACTTGCGCGTCGCCGGCCTCCGTGTATCCGCCCAATTCAATACGGCTTCCGGCGTCGATCTGCGATACCCCGAAACCAGTGGCGACGCGCCGCATTTCGGCCGATTCCCGAGCGGTGCAAATCAATCCGGTGTAGGGGACGGCGAGTCGCAGCACCGCGATGAGCTTCTTGAAATCTTCGTCCGTAACCTGGAACTCCCCTTCGATGGTGACGCCGCACGCCGGCCGCATCCGCGGAAAACTGATCGTGTGGGGACCGACCCCGTAGCACTTCTGCAAATGTAAGGCGTGGCTGACCAATCCGAGGACTTCGAACCTCCAGTCGTAAAGACCGAACAGAGCCCCGATCCCCACGTCGTCGCAACCTCCTTCCATCGCCCGGTTCAGGCCGTCCAGTCGCCAGAGAAAATCCCCCTTTCGGGTTCGCATGGGGTGGCATTTCGTGTAGGTCGGTTTGTGGTACGTCTCCTGAAAAATCTGATAGGTGCCGATTCCCGCCTCCTTGACCAACCGGTATCCCTCGACGTCCAGCGGGGCCGCGTTGATGTTCACGCGGCGGATTTCCCCATGCGGGGCGGACTTCGTTTCGTAGACCTTGCGGACCGTCTTCGCGATGAATTCCGCGCCGTAATCCGGGTGTTCACCGTAGACGAGGATCAGTCGTTTGTGCCCCTGGCGTTCCAACGCGATCACCTGCTGTTCCAGCTCTTCCAATGAAAGGGTCCGGCGGACCACGTCCGGATTGGAGCATTTGAAGCCGCAATAGGAGCAGTCGTTAATGCACTTGTTTCCGATGTACAAGGGCGCAAACAGAACGACCCGATTGCCGTAAACCGTGTCCTTGAGCGTCCGCGCGGCGTCGAAAATCTCCTCCGTACACTCCGCGTCGGCGCCCAGCAACGCGGCCGTTTCCGCGACGCTCAGCGCCTCCTTACCAAGACTCTTGGCAAGGATGTCGCGAATGCGGGCTGTTTCGTGGCAAGGGGTCCTCGCTAAGGTCTCCAGGTGTGCGTCATCAATAAAGTCGACCGCGTTTTCACTCAATTCCATGGTGGGCAACGGCATTCTCGCATCTCCTGTACAACGAAAGAATCAAAAGGATTCGTGTCTCAGCGGACGTCAATAGTAATTCCGAGGGGGAAGCCTCAGAGGCCGGAACCAAAAAGACCGGAAGAAGTCCTTGGGAGCACGCGTATTCCTCAAGGCTGAAAGACACTTCTATGCATTATAGGAGTGGACGAGGATTTCTACAATCGCTCCAGAAAGAACGATAGAGAGTGTTCGGAATGGAATAAACGCGTAACTCCTTGTCTAATAACGTCTTAAAGCACGTGATTCATGGTTCGGCCTGTTTGACTCGGGGGGACGATCACGGGGTCGTCAGTCAGAAACACCTATACGAGTATAATAGAACCCACTAAAAAGTTTGATAAACTGAGATGCCATCGGCCGATTAGTATCGGCGGGTTCGCGGGTCTTCCACAGGCCAAGGCGAAGTCGCCGTGTCGACCGCCTGGCTTGGCCGACGAACCGGGACGAGCCCGTCAGTGGGGCGTGGTTCCATTCCGGCGGGTTGTAGCGAAAACGCCGAAGGGGAAGGGGAGGGGAGGGCAGGGGGGGTGATTTCAGAGGACGGCTCGGTTACCCCTTGCGAGGACGGGTGCGCCATCAGCTCGGTGACGGCCTCGAGCGGGCCGTTGAACTTTGGAAAGCCAAGGGTCTGCTCGACGAACTCGATCCGTTTTGACCGCGCCTCGCCATCATAGACCCAGTTGGGTTCTTCGATTACCAGGAACGTCAACAAAGCCAGTTGCAGATATGTGGCCAATGTGGGGAGGAATCTCTTTCCATAGATTTTCATCGCCGTTCCGGAAGACTTCTTGGCGTTCAGAAGTCCACGTTTCCACTGGATACTGTACACCTCGTCGAGAAAGAGGTGGGACAGGTAGCCGAGCGTAACGGCGCTCGCCTTGTAGACGCGAATTCCCAACTCGCCGGTCGTCAGAAGAAAGGCGATCTCCCCGAAGATCACGGCCATGGGAATGCTGTGAAACATCCCGCGATGAACGGTCGTTTTGCGAAGGATGGCGGCGAACCCGAATCGGACCAGGAAGTAGGCGGCGATTCCCACGACGACGATCGTCTCCTGGGTAAGCTGCAGTTGCGTGAGTCGTTCCAGCAGAAGCATCGGGACCATTGCCGCCAGCGCGGACATGATTTCCTTCAAGGGCCGCCCCTTGTCGCTGTCGATGTCGGGGAGCATCCCCGAGAGAGAGCAGAGCGTCCCGGCGAGGATGCAGGTGTGGGATGGAACCTGAAAAAGAAAATGGGCCACCGTTCCGTATCCTATTCCGGTCGCGGTGCTGAAAGTCAGGTGTGTCTTGAAGTCGGCCATGATCGTGATACCGGATGCGATTTTGGGGTGCCCCTCCCCGCGAATCAGGTCTAAACAGGACCTATTGATACTCGAACATGTGGTTTCGGGGCAAGGTCGATTCGCCGACGTCTTCGAGAGGATTTCCCGCCAGGAGACGCCCTCGGTCGTTCTTTGGGGGATATTCCGTCGCTGATAAGTGATAAGTGCGGGGTTTGCCCGGTTCTCGCTTGGTTCAGATTGCTATTCGTTCCGGTTCCGGCTCGGGTTATACTCAGGGCTCCATTTCCTAACGATGCATTCCATCCTTGGCGGGTTCCGCCGACGGAGACGCTCTCCATGCAGCCTTATGACGTTTTCATGCTAATTGTTCTGGTTGGAACGACCGCATTCGGTGCCTGGAAAGGGATGGCGTGGCAGCTCGCATCGTTCGCGTCGCTCGTTGTCAGCGGTGGAGTCGCGGTTCACGGAAGCCCGGTTATCGCCCCGATGTTGACGGCTCAGGCCCCTTGGAATCGGTTCTTGGCGATGCTGATCCTATTCCTCGTGACCTCGTTCGCGATTTGGATCGTTTTCCGATTCGTCGCCAAAGTGATCGACCGGATTCAACTCAAGGAATTCGACCGGCAGATGGGGGCGCTCTTCGGACTTCTCAAAGGGATCGCCTTGTGTCTGGTCTTGACTTTTTTCGCCGTGACGCTCTCGGAGCGGACCCGCCTGGCGGTCCTCGATTCGCGATCGGGATACTACACGGCGAAGCTGATTGAACATGCCGGTCCGCTTCTGCCGGAGGAAGTGCGGTCGGTCATTGGCGAGTATGTCGACGAACTGGAACGCCAGCATCATCCCGAAGGGATGGAGTCGGCGAAGGAATCGGCGATCGTTGGTGAGAAGGAAGAGTCGCTCCTCGACGGCGAGCTGGATTCACGCTGGGAGCAGGCGAAGCAGGCGGCGGAGGGCGGGAGTAGGTTTTTCGACGAGGCTCGCGACACAATCGAAAATGCCCAGAGCGGCTTCCGACGCGTCGGAGATGAGGCGCGGAAAACGATTGACGAATTCCAAGACTCCCTCGAAAGAGGGGGGTCTGGAGGCATGGACCTGATGGACAGGGGAAGGGGGGCGATGGAGCGGGTTCAACGAGAATTCGACGCTTGGAAAGCCCAATCGGAGGACACCTTTCGATGAGTTGCCGCGCGATTCGAAATGAAAATCCACGACATGGACGCTTCGGCTTTTTCAGTCCGAGCGGGCGACGTGATCGCTCGGGATTTGGATGGAGAGGAGACCGCGAACGAGGTGGTCCGGGAGTGGACGAACGGTGCGAGAGGCGAATGGGCGAGGCGAATGCGAATCCAGCCTTTTCAGGCGTTTTCTTGCCTCTGACCGAACATAAGAGACATTATCGGACGTTATGCCGGCGATGAATCATGGCGTTCGATGCAAATCGGCGGCGTCGCCGACGAGGCTGTATTTATACGCTCCGGGCAAAACAGAACGGACGGTCCGCGAGATGCCGAGGGTGGTTGTCCGCACCGTCTGCCGACGTTACTCGTCGGGCCCTTCGGAGGTCACGTCCGGATCGGTTTTCCTTGACTGACTCGATTCGGACGGCTCGTCCGCGGCGCCGGCGTCAGGGGCGTTTTCCGTGTCAAAACCCGGTTCGCCCGGGGCGGATGCCTCGCCCATGAGGTGGTCGATCGCCAGCTTGGGGTTGGCCTTCATCAGAGCGGATTTGCCTTTGATGGTAACCCTCGTGTTGTTGAGCGTCAGCCGCTTCAGGTTCGGGAGGGACTTGAGATGTTCGAGTCCGGCGTCGGTGATGTGGTTTCCCGTCAGCAGAACCCACTCGAGATTCCGCGCGGCTTGAAGATACTTCAGCCCCTCGTCATTGACGGCGGTTCTGGATAAGTCCAGCATCTTCAGGTTGGGAATCGCGACGAGCATCTTCAGCCCCTCGTTCGTGATTTCTGTGCCTGGCAGGTGGATGAATTCCAGTTTCTTGAGGCCGGCCAGACTCGGCAGACCTTCATTGGATATCTTCGTATCGCTGAGGACGAGGGACGCGAGGTGGGAGAGACCGGATATGTATCGGAGCTGCTCGTCGGTGATATTCGTCTCGCCGAGGTGGATCGAGCTGAGGCGGAAGAGGTCGGCCGTCCTCTCCAGCATTTGATCGTCGAGTTCGCGGCCCTGGAAATGCACGCTCGTGATCGCCCTCGTGCTGGGTTCCGGGACGAGTAGAACGTTATGTTGCTGCTTAAGCCAGATCCGAGCGGCCTGTTCACGGGTCACCAACCGCTCGAACCGAAGTTGATAAGCAAGATACCCGTTGAGCGCCAGGCTGGCCAGAAGGCATAATGCGAAGACGTACCGGCCGCATCCGCACGTACCGGCTGCGCACGGTTCCACGGGGACTGGAGGACACGAGCAAGACCGATCCTCCGGACGCGGTCGTTCGGGGGAAAGCGGCCGCGCCGCTTCGGGCCCGGGATCGATCCCGTCCGAGGCGGGCTCCGGAAATCGGTCGGGGACGGATTCGTTGCGTTCGTCGTCGTTCATCGGCGGTTCCAGGGTTGGGGGGGTGACTCCGAGGCCGCCCTCTTACGGACGACCCGGAGCTATGCGGTCGGCCGTATGGAGCCGCGAAGAGGGATTTCTTCGAAGTGTGGCCGAAGCGGCGATTCTCCATCGTCCGCGGCGGAGTCCATCGCCTCGATAAACTGGCCCATGCGGCGGAACTTCCCGTACCGCTTTTCGATCAATTCCGAGACGGGGGTACCCGTCAATTCGCGGAGTCTGCCGCGGAGGTACTGCTTCAGAAGACTGGCCATAAGTTGGTGGTTCCGATGTGCTCCTCCAAGCGGTTCGCTGATGATGTCGTCGATGACACCCAGTTCGAGCAGGTCTTTCGACGTCATTTTTAGGGCTTCCGCCGCTTGTTCCTTGTAAGTATGGCTCTTCCAGAGAATTCCGGCACAGCCTTCCGGACTGATCACGCTGTAATAGGAGTGTTCGAGAACCGCTACGCGATCGCCCACGCCAATACCCAAGGCGCCCCCGGAACCGCCTTCCCCGATTACGACGCAGATGATCGGAATCGCCAGACGCGACATTTCGAACATCGAACTGGCGATCACCTGGGCTTGGCCTCGTTCTTCGGCTCCGATGCCGGGGTAGGCGCCCGGAGTGTCGATAAAGCACAGCACCGGCAAGCCGAACTTCGCGGCCATCTTCATTTTCGCCATCGCCTTGCGATAGCCTTCGGGATGGGCGCATCCGTAGTTGCAGGCAATCTTCTCCTTGAGCGTCTTGCCTTTCTCATGCCCGACGACCATGACCTTGAAGGAATCGATTTTTGCCCATCCGGTGCGCAGAGCCCGATCGTCCCCGAAGAATTTGTCGCCATGCAGTTCGACGAATTCATCGAAGACAAGACCCAGATAGTCGCTCAAGATGGGACGATTCGGGTGTCGTGCGACCTCGACCGTTTCCCACGGCTTCAGTCGGCTGTAAATACGCTTTTTCTGGTCGGTCAATTCGCGGCGAAGCCGTCGGATTTCATCCTTGGCCTCCGGGTTGCGGTCCGCAATCGCCTCCAACTTCTCCAATCGGGACTCCAAGTCATGAATCGGACGTTCAAAGGAGAGCCGGTGTTCGCTACTTGCCATTGTCTTCAATCATGGTCGATGATGACGCGAGCAGAGAATTCCCAGGCCGATCAAGGGCGTTCGCAAGCTGCGTCGGTGATTGTTAAATGAACCTGCGTTGGCGGTTCCGAGAGGGGCGTGAAAACCACCCCCCTCCCCTGCCCTTTCCGAAGGCAGGTTTATTCCGTACATCCCCTATTTTCGGCAAAACGTTGAGCAGTCCCTTAGACTACTATCGTTGATAGAATTTATACAAGAGGTCCAAGAACTGCAACCCCGAGCCAGAGACCCAATCCATCTCGCTACTGGTTCTCTAACCCCCACTGTCAGAAACCGGTTCCATCCGTTCAGGGGGCTTTGGTGTCCGCCGAAAGATGCGGACCATCCGGTACTTTGCAAGGAAGTCCCGAAACGATTCAGGACGGTTTCTCGGTCGTTTTGCCATAGTGGAGCGGATCAGTTGAGAGAACTCGGAGGTAACGTTCTTATTCAGTACCTCCAGGGAAGGAGGTGCGGAACGCAAGTGCTTCATCAATAGATCGTTACCGCTGGTCCCCGTGTAGGGTGGCCTCCCGCCAATAAGTTCGAAAATAGAACATCCAAGGCTATACAGATCGGATCGTTCATCCAGAGGCTTGCCGAGGATTTGCTCCGGTGACATATAGCTCTTGGTTCCTTGGACCCTGGACTTGTTCGGGAAAAGCCTTGCCAGACCGCGACGGATTCGTACCGCGAGGGCGAAGTCGATCAACTTGACCACATTGTCATCGTTGACAAGGAAATTATCGGGTTTGACATCGCGATGGACCCAGCCCTGTTCCGCAAGGACGCACATTGCCAGAATCGCTTGGTCGATAATCGATGGGATTCGGTAGTCGGTTCTCCCCGGACCGAGTCGAACAAGCTGCTTCAAATTGGGGGCGGAAAACCACTCCATCGCTAGGTAGGGGATTCCACGACTCACCCGGAACTCGTGGATCCGGATGATGTGTTCCTCGTGCAGGTTCCCGGCGACGACATGTTCCCATTTCAGAGCGTTGATCTGCTCACGATCCCGTCGATACTTCTCCAGAAGTACCTTTATCCCCACGAACTGCCGTGTATTGTCATCATAAGCCTGCCAAATCCGGCTGGTTTGGCCGGTGTTCACGACATTCAGCAGGCGGTAGGGGCCGAGATATTCGAGAGTTGTGGACGCCACTCAGGAAGGCCTCGAATTTGGAAATGACGGGGTGTTTGCCAACGAATTAGGAGCCTGAACCCAGTCTAATTCAAAAAGTGGTTTTTAGCAATCTTGATCCGGCAATCTCCCCCCAAGGTCCTCAATTCCCCTCCCCCCTGCCCTGCCCTGCCTCGACCCAGCCACGTGGAAACGCGGCGGGCGGTTCGAAAAGCCGCACAAACGGACGAACCGCCCAAGATTGGCCAACGGACAAAACGTCCTGCTCTCGGCTTCACACCGTTTCCCGAATCACGTACGGTTCACGATAGCTCCGTTTGAAGAGTTCCATCGCCCGCGGATTGTCTTTGATGTCCTGAGTCTGGCGGTCGATGACGAGCTTCTGGCCTCCCAGGCGGTAACTGATGTTCGCGTAGTGGATCATCAGGCAACTTTTGTGGCCTTCTTCCACGTCGCTGCTGGGCAGGTCTCGAGAGCGGATGCAACTGATGAAGTTCTCTTTGTGTTCCGGGTCGGGAAAACGGCCGTAGCACTGGTCCTTTACGACCGGTTGCCGGTCCTTGGGGCGGACGAGGACCTGCCATCCACCGCCGTGCCGGCCAACGATCATCATCCCCTCGGTGCCGAAAAACTCGATTCGAGTGGAATTCTGCATCCAATAGGGGAACATGTCGGAGTCGCGGACGACGCCGTCCGTTTTCAGCATGTAATCGCCGTAAAGGGTCAGCTCGAAGCTGACGACCATGTCGTCGAATTCGTACAGCGCCATCTGGGAATCGGGCGTTTCGGCCGCCGAGGGATGTGCCCAACGGCCACCAACCGAATAGACCGTCTTCGGTAAGTCTTGACCGATAAGCCACCGGGCCAGGTCGATCTGATGGCTCGCGTCGTTCGCGATGTCGCCACCGGAATACCGCCACTGGTGATGCCAGCACTGGTGATGGCTTCTGTTGTATTTCCGTTCGGGGGCCGGTCCGTTCCAGATATCCCAGTTGAGGCCGTTCGGGGGATCGCCGTCCGCCACGACCGGGCAGTTCCCCCACGGAGGCTTCTGGTTGTAGATGCGAACCATGTGGACTTTGCCCAGCTTGCCCTCTTCAAGATACTTCTTCGCCTCGATGTTATACGGCGCGGAGCGGTTCTGAAACCCGCACTGGACGATGCGGTTGTATTTTCTCGCGGCTTCCGTCATTTTCTGGCCTTCCCAGCAGTTGTGAGTCGGCGGCTTCTCAACGTAGACGTCCTTGTCAGCCTGGCAGGCCCAGACGGTGGCCGGCGCGTGCCAATGGTCGGGGGTGGCGACGACGACGGCGTCAATATCCTTCTCTTCCAAGAGCTTGCGGAGGTCTTCGTCGACCTTGGGTCTCTTTCCCTGTTGTTTCTCGATCGCCGCGGCGCGTTCTTCCGCCTTGGCGAGCATCGGATCGCAAGTGTAGGCGTATTCGCAGTCTCCGCGGTCGAGGAACCCCTGTGTCAGGCCCTGGGACCTGCCGCCACATCCAATTGCCCCCAGAACGATTTTTTCGTTCGCGGGCGCGGCAGAGACAGACTTGGAATTGGCTAGGATGGTCATTCCGGCGGCCATTGCGAGCCCCGTTTTGTGGCTTTTTTCGAGGAATTGGCGTCGATTCAACATCGAGGGAGACCTCCGATTCTGGGGGGTATAGGGGTGTCAGTAGCGGCCCCAAAACGAAACGGCCGCAGGTGGGATATGATCCATTATTGCGGCTGGAAGGGGGCAATGCAATCGCAAGTACCAAAGGGATACCGGGATACCGCCCAGCCATCGCCCTGCGACGACATATTCATGAAGTAATAAAAACATTAAAAGGAAACTATTAGTCATATCCTGTTCAAGTTGCCGCAACCCAACGGGAGCGAGCGAAGAACATCACAAAGAACTGCATGGCAGGCGTTTGCGCTCTTGCAGGGAATATGGATGGGTTTTTTTTTATTTGACTGCAAGAATCGAACACCCATAGGCCTATGTTAATTTGGATAAACCAGAATGTCTGGGCAAGTTTATGGCTCCAAGAGAATTAGGACGGACGTTGACGGGAGGAAGTTAGTTCCGGGCTCCAATGAGAAAGCCGCGGTGCGGGTTCTTTGGTTTTTTTGGCAGAAGAGAACGCGCTTGGGCTCGCTTGAGGGGAAGTCGCTCGAAATGAACGCCGACGACTGATGAGTCGGTTACCGCGTTTCTTCCTCGCTCAATGTTCGCCAGGGACCGTTCGTCACGAGAACGAATTTGAAGCCCTTCGTCTTAGAAAACAGGATCAGAATCCGATGCAAGAGAATTGTCTTTTTCGATTTACGGCCGCCCTCGCGGTAGTCATCCTCGCCGCGCCAGCCGGCGCCGACGTATTTCACATGCCGGAAGGTTTCGTCAGTCTGGAGACGGTCTGGATTGGAAACTCCGGCAACGGGGCCGACGCGAACGGCCTGGGCGCGGTCGATTACGAATACGCCATCGGCAAATACGAGGTGACGGCGGGACAGTATGCGGAGTTTCTCAATGCCGTGGCCGCGACGGATACCTACGGATTGTATACGCCCATGATGTGGGTAAGTGGACATCCGTCCGGCGACTTTGCCTGTAAGATCGAACGGAGCGGCGCGGCCGGCGCCTACACATACGACGTGGCTGAAGATTGGGTGAACCGCCCCGTCAATTTCGTCAGTTGGGCGGACGCGGCCCGATTCGCCAATTGGCTGCACAACGGCCAACCGACCGGTGAACAGGGCCTTTCGACGACCGAGGCCGGTGCCTACTTTCTCAATGGGGCGACCACGACGGCGGAACTGATGGCCGTAACACGGGAACCGGACTGGCTGTGGGCGATTCCGACAATCGACGAGTGGGTCAAGGCGGCCTATCACAAGAACGACGGCGTGACCGCGAACTACTACTCGTATCCGACCGGCACCAACGACGAGTCAACACTGAGCAATGCGGTAACCGACCCGGATGGAGGGAACAATATGAACGTCTTCGACGGCAACTGGCTCTCCGAGGACGGATGGGCGACCGGGAGTCCGTACTACCGGACCGAAGTCGGCCAGTATGAATTGTCGGCGAGTCCGTATGGCACTTTCGATCAAGGCGGGAACGTCAGCGAGTGGAACGAAGCCGTTGGTGGAAATGGTGGTCGGAGCATGTCGACAGCCAATTACCACTGGGTCAGCGCGTATCTGAACTCAGGCAGAGGATTATCGAACACGAGTTCCGCCGATCCCTCCCTGTTCGGCGCGAGCAGTCCTACCTGGCAAGACTGCGGTTCGGGCTTCCGTGTGGTCGGCCGAGTAGTCGGCACCGGCGTCATTCCGGAACCGGCCAGCGCGCTCGTGTGGCTGGGATTGGGGATGATTGGAGTGGCGGCGATCCGCAGAAGGACTCGCGACCGGCGCGAGAGTTGACACGATTGCAGGTCCGCCGCGACATGCGCGACGGCGCCGCTCACTTCGCGAATAGCGTGCCGACCTTCAAAGAAATGTCGGGGAACGCCAGAGGAGACACCGCTTCACTCTTCCCGGATGCCCGGCGCGACCGATACCCGCCTTTGCTCCCCGTATCCGGATCTCGGTGAACGTGGATCGACTCGTGTTCGATATCGACGACCCAATAGTCGGCGATGCCAGATCGGCTGTAAAGCATCGCTTTGTCCCCCAGGTCGCGATTCAACGACGAATCCGCCACCTCGACGACTAGTAACGCTTCCGATTCGTTCGGCCATCTTTTCCAATAATCGCCGGGTCTGGCGACGTAGAGGTCCGGTTGGAGAACACTTTCCGTTGAAGCCAGTTGAAGTGGAGACTGGCCGTAGACGGCCCCAATTCGAGGAGGGAGCGAGTTTGACGCCCAAGCGGATAGACGTTTGACGATCTCCACATGAGGCGGATTGATTGGACTCATCATTTCGCAAACCTCCCCTTCGACCAACTCAATCCTCACTCCCTCGCGATCATCGAATACTCCGGCTTCCGCCATTCGGGCGAATTCGCAAAGGGTGAAGCGGACGACCGTGGATTCCATCTGGTTTCTCTCAAAAGACAGGCAAGGTGCCGGCAGGGGCACAAATCCCCGTGAATCACGTTTCAATTATTATCACGGGAATTCCCGAAAAAATCAACACCCCTCCCCTGCCCTTCCGCCGTTTCGCTCGAACGAATTCCTCACAATCCAATTCCCTCAAACGCCTGCTCGTACAGCCAATCCCCGAAGTCGCTCGGGTGGTTGATATTGTTCCGCAATAGCGACGCCCGATCTTTTCGAAAAGCCATCTCTCCCCCCTTGCTCTCCTCCCTTCCCCTGACCCGTAGTCCTGAAATGCGCCGAGTCCTGAAGCATCCCTATCCACGCGGCAAGAATAGATCAATTGGGTGGTGTATAAATAGCTGAAAGAATGGACTGCCCTTCAATTCCTCGTGGAACATAGTATATTTGCCATGTCAGAGGCCATTAGCTGGGGCTTTTGGCCGGGTGGTTGCGCGAATCGGCCGCCGCGCGGACCCCGGAATCGAAGTTAGCCCCCCTGCCCTATCGCATGGAGAATTAAGAAGTTATGGAAATGGATCAATTGGTCGCCCTGTGCAAGCGACGCGGGTTTTTGTTTCAGTCGAGCGAAATCTACGGCGGCCTCAACGGCTTCTGGGATTACGGCCCCATGGGCGTAGAGCTGAAGAGGAACGTCCGAGAGGCGTGGTGGTGGGACATGGTCACCTCGCACAACGAACTAGTCGTCGCGAACGGCGCTCCCTCGACCCACGAGATGGTGGGCCTCGATTGCACGATCATTATGCACCCGCAGGTCTGGAAGTGTTCCGGCCATTACGATCTGTTCCACGACTACATGGTCGACTGCCGCGAGACGAAGAAGCGGTACCGGTACGATCAGGTGTTCGGCCGTTGGGCGGAGGCCAAGGGAAACCGGGTATTCGTCACGTCCGCCGTCAGCGGCGACGCAGCGGAGGTGGAGATTCGTGCCCGGGCGATGAAGTTTTTCAAGCTGCGGCCGAAGCAGGCGGAGGAGCTGTCGTTGGACGGGGAACTCTGGTGCCTGACCGACATGAAGGATTTCAGCGACGTCCTCGGTCCGGACGCGAAGACCCTTGGGACGCTGACCGAGCCGCGCGAGTTCAACTTGATGTTCAAGACGTACATCGGCGCGCTCGGAGGCGAGGAGAGCGCCGCGTTCCTGCGACCGGAAACGGCCCAGGGCATCTTCGTGAACTTCAAGAACGTCCTCGACAGTACTCGGATGAAGCTCCCCTTCGGCATCGCCCAGATCGGGAAGAGCTTCCGCAACGAAATCACTCCCAGGAATTTCACCTTCCGCTCGCGGGAATTCGAGCAAATGGAGATCGAGTTCTTCTGCCGGCCGGACTCGTCACCGGCATGGTACACCTACTGGCGGGATCGACGCTACAAGTGGTATACCGACCTTGGGTTGGCGGGCGACCGCCTGCGACTGCGCGATCATTCGGCCGACGAACTCAGCCATTATTCTTGCGGGACGGCCGACATCGAGTACGCTTTTCCCTTCCTGGCCGAGGGGGAGTTCGGCGAACTTGAGGGGGTTGCGCACCGGGGCGATTTCGACCTGCGCAGTCACATGGAGGGCAAGTTGGTCCGGGAAGGTGACGAGTTGAAGGTGGAACTCGACGGCAACGGCAAACCGCGGCACCGTGGAAGCGGTCGCGATTTGCAGTACTATGACGACCAGACGAAGGAGCGTTTCACGCCCCACGTCGTCGAGCCGTCCGCCGGAGCGGACCGCGCGACGCTTGCCTTCCTGTGCGAGGCGTACCAGGTAGATCAGGTCCCCGATGAGAAGGGCAACCCGACGGAACGGGTCTTCCTGAAGTTCCACCCGAGGCTAGCTCCGGTGAAGGCGGCCGTGTTTCCCTTAGTGAAGAAGGACGGGATGCCGGAAGTGGCGCAGGAAATCTTCGGCGAATTGAAACGGAACTTCAACGTCTTCTACGACGAAAAGGGGGCCGTCGGCCGCCGCTACCGCCGCCAGGACGAGATCGGCACCCCCTTCTGCTTTACCGTCGACGGCGAGACCATGAAGGACGGGACGGTCACGATCCGGGACCGCGATACGCTGGAACAGTGGCGGGTACACAAGAACGAAGTTGCGGCCGAACTAAAGGGTCGCCTGGGACTTTGAGGATGAGGCATTAGACGGAAGTGTTGGCGCGTGACGCGCTCAGGTCGGTCGGGTATAATACTGGAGGCGGGAAATAGACGGTTTTCGGCCCCCCCCTGCCCTGCCCTGTTTCGCCTGAAGGAGCCGCGCCGGGTGGCGATTCATCGCGCACGATCAACTCCCACCGAGACGGACTATGAAGCGCCAATGCCTCCCCTTCGCTTGCATCCTACTTCTCTCGGGATTTGCCGCCGGCGTGTCCGCCCAGGAACAGGTGGTCGTTCCGTTCGATTTCGTCTCCAAGTTCGATCAAGGCCGCTACGGCCGGATGGTCGGCGAGATGGTCTGGAAGAAACTGGAACGGGAGAAGGGATTCGTTATTCCGGAGGCGATGCTCGACGTCCGCGAGTTCTGCCGGACGAATCATCTGGAGATCGGTCCCGACACACCACTTTCGAAGATGAAAAAGATCGTCCGTGACGACTTCGGCGCGGACATCGGCGTTTGGGGGAGTATCGAACGGGCCCCCGGCCACGCTCTGGAGGTGTACGATCTGGTACTGAAGTGCGTCGACTTTTCCGCGGATCCGCCAAGAGTAATCTACGACAAGAGCGCGCGGACCGAGTCGGCCGGAGAAATCTCACACCGCTACGTAAATGAGATGCTTAACAAGCTCTACGGTCGCGACGAAGGGGCCGGGGGCCCTGCCCCTTTGGCCGTCGAGGAAGAAAACTGGAAGAACCAGCCCAACCTTGTCAAGGGGGGGGATTTCGAGCGAGGGTCCGGCGGCATCCCCTACGGGTGGGAGAAGATGGGCGGGCACGTCCGCGAACCGCTTGGGGGTCTCGTGAAGTGGATTCCCGAGGCCGGCAATCCCGAGAACCGCGTCGTGCGATTCACGTTCGACCAGGCATTGGGTGATTCGTTCGGTGTCTTGTATTACAGCGAGTTCTTCCCGGTGGAGGAAGGGGCCAAGTACCGGTTTCAGTGCCGCTACCGGACGAACGGTCCGGCGGTAAAGGTCTTCATCAAGTGCTACGATGAAATGGAGAGCGAATACCGAGCTGATGGAACGGACACCCAGAAAGCGGCGACGGCGTCGCGCCTGAAAAAGACCGACTACGTTCCCACCGAAAGCCAACGCCGCGAGGTCTACCGCAGCCAGCAGAACCTCAAGGGTCCGAAGAACCAATGGAACACGCAAACCGAGGATTTCACCCCGAAGCACACGAAATACACGCCCCGGTGGGGCCGCGTAATGCTCTACGCCTACCTTGGCGGCGGCGTGGTCGAATTTGACGACGTGGTGGTGAAACAGATCCTGCCGGCGTCCCCCGGGGAATCGGAGAAGATCAGGCGGCACTCGCTGGAGACCGGCGTGACGATCAAGGAAATGGAGGAGAACGAACGCCGGGCGAAGGAACCACGGGAGCGCCCTTAGTCGGCTATCGCCATCACGGTCATCCTTCGCCCTGCGCGAAAGCCCTCGTTCGCCGCGGTGATCGGTGCTTCCGGCTGGGGTGGCCACCCGAGTTATCGGCGCCCTGCGCTCAGACCCCCAGTGCTCCGTCGTCGTCAATACGCTTTGTCGGTCGCGGTACCGGCGCTGCGCCGAGAAGGCCGGCGACAATCGGCATGAAGACCGCTCCGGCCACGAATCCACCGATATGCGCCCAGAGGGCGACGCCCCCATTCATTCCGACGAGCATTTCCTGCCTCGCGGCGAGGACCTGAGTCAAAAACCAGACGCCCAGTACGACGAGCGCCGGAACATCGACGATCGTGATGAAGACGATAAGGATGACCACCGTGTGGACCCGCGCCCACGGCCATGTGACGGCATAGGCGCCGAGGATCGCGGCGACTGCGCCGGAGGCGCCGATGACCGGCGTTAGACTATTCGGATCGGTCGCCCAATGACACGCCGCGGCGAGAAGGCCGCCGGCGAGGTAGAACAGGAGATAAACGGCCCCGCCGAGGCGGTCTTCTACGTTATTCCCAAAAAGCCACAAGAACCACATGTTTCCGATCAGGTGCATCCAGCCGCCGTGGAGAAACATGCTCGTGAAGAGAGAACCGAGGATCTGACGGCGGTCCGGCGGAAGAGCGGCCACCGCGCGCTCCTGCGCGACCGGACCCAAGAGCGGGTGGAGGACGCGGACTTGGTCCTTGATGATCAGCGGCTTGGGGTTCGTCAGTTGATGGATTCGCGCTGGAATGAAACCGTGCTCGAGATAGAGAGTCTGCCGGCGCTCCAAAGGCAGTGTTCCGACCCACAGAAAACCTAGGACGTTCACCGCGACCAGCGCAACGGTAACGACCGGAGGCCGCCGGGTGGGATTGTCGTCGTGAAACGGAAAAAACATCCTTGGAAAGCCTGTTCGTCGGCCTGTTTTGAGATGGGCGGTGAGGTCAACCGGCGGAACCCGCTAGGCGATGGATTGGGCTCGTAGCTGCGAAACCGGCAACGGAATGCCCTTCAGGACACCCTCGAAGACCAGTTCGCGGTTTACGAAGCCCTGAAACTCGCATGTGAGCATGGCACGGCGGGCCTTCAACAGTCGGGCAATGATTACTAATCGGTCACCAGGGCGGACGACGCCACGGAAACGGACGCCCTCCAATCCACCATATCCGACCATTTCGACGTCGATCAGCTTCCACTTCATCGTGCAATAACTGGCCAACTGCGCGGCCGCTTCACACATCAGAACGCCCGGCATGAGGGGCATTCCCGGCATGTGACCCCGGACCCAGAACTCATCATCCCTCACGTCCTTGTACGCGACGCAAGTCTTCGTTTCCCTGTTTTCGTAGCAGACCGCCGTCAACTGCTCCATTTCGAACCGCTGCGGATTGTAACGGCGGATCTCCTCGATGTCGGCGACGACGTGATTAAGGTCATATTCCGAAAAATCGAGGATCGTAGGCATTTTCGGCACGTCTGGGGGCTCCTAAATGGGTTCCGAGGCAAGCAATCCCATGAGCACCGGACGAGACCAAGTTCTGCTACCCTTCCGGTGCGGTTTGGTCGGGCATGAACGAATTCTCAAGTCTTTACGACTTGCCGCTTCGACTTGCGAGCTTTGCTCGACGCGGGACGTTTGCCATGATTGGCTTTCTTGATCTTGTGCTTCGGTTTGGACATGGTTTCTCTTGAAGAGCGTTAAACGGTTTTCTCGGTGTGTCGGCGAAAACCCCAAATCCTACCACGGTGGGGACCTTTTGAGAATAGGGAAACGTCCGTTTTTTTGTGACTGTAGTACCATAGAGCCAGGATAAACTTGCCTATCGAAACACGCCGGGCAGCGGCAAACACGTGGCCGTTGCCCGGCGTATCAAACGATCGCTGGTTCAGACCGCGGGAGATCGCGCTAATTGATTCCCATCTTCTTCAGGTTCTTCAGACAGACCTCGACAGCCTCTATTGGGGGGATTGGGTCGTTTTCGTATTCGACGACGTACCACTCGGTGCCGGCAACCGTCCGGCAGAGTTCGAAGATGGTTTCCCAGGGGACCTTATTGCCTTCGCCCACGCCGATCGGCTGACCGTCATTGCCGAACGGTTTGAGGTGGACGCTTGTTCCCTGGCCCGGGAACCGTTTGATTTCCTCGACCGGATCCCCCCCGCCGGCCAGGCAGTTGCCGGTATCCATCTGGGCGATGACGTCCTTGGTCGTATTCTCGAAAATCCAGGTCCAAGTCGTCTTTCCATCGACCAACCTGAAGTCGAACCCGTGGGCGTGATAACCGACGAACATCCCTTGCGGCTTCACCTTTTCGGCGAGTTCGGTCAAGAGTTCGCCCGTCTTCTTACAGGCTTCCGGCGTGTCGCGGAGATTGTCGGGAAGACCCGGGACGATGAGAAAAGGGTTTCCCAGTATATTGTTGTATTCGATCGTCTTTTGGAGCTGGTCACCCAGAAGGGTATCTAGACCGGTGTGGGTTCCACAGCAGACGACGCCGTTGTCGTCGAGCAGTTTTCGTAGGTCGGCCGCCTTCCAGTCGTAATATCCGGCAAACTCAACGCCCTGGTAGCCCATTTTGGCAACCGCCGCGATCGTGCCGGGGACGTCCTTTGCCATTTCCGAACGGACGCTGTAAAGCTGCAATCCGATGGGAATATGTTTTTTATTGTCACCCAGGGCGCTTGTGGCGGAAAGACCGAGGGTACCGGCGGCAATCGCCGAGGCCGAGAGTTTCAACGCGTCGCGTCGTGTCAGATGCATCCTAGTTCTCCTAAAGCAAAAAGGGGGTGTTTCTTGCCCAATATATACCGTTTTTTTCCGGGGGGATCAATGGAATGGCAAGGACGGCGCGGGAGGCCCCAATCACAGGGGTCGTTTTGGGATATGGACGGCCCGGGGAGCTAGTCTCCAAGTCGCTTGTCGCTTATCATGGTGCGTCGTCGCCGTGGACGGACGCCCCCGGTGGAAATGAATACGGCCGGTGTGGGTGGTCTGTTCGCTTCGCGCGGTTCTCCCGGCGGTCCGCGGTTGGTGTTTAGTACGTTTTTCCGAGAATTTTTACTGGAGGTGGTGATGGGCGATTCCCACATTGAAAAAGCCTACGAAATCGCCAAAGAGCGATATGCGGAGTTCGGCGTCGATACGGACGCCGTCATGGAAAAAGTGGCGGGAATTCCCATTTCCATGCAGTGTTGGCAGGGGGATGACGTGGGCGGGTTCGAGACGGACGAGGGGCTGACCTCCGGCGGAATCATGGCAACCGGCAACTACCCCGGCAAGGCCCGGACGGCCGACGAACTCCGAACCGATTTGGATATGGCCTATTCGCTGATTCCCGGCACACACCGCCTCGCCCTTCACGCGATGTACCTGGAAGCCGGTGGGAAGAACGTGGACCGTGACGAGGTCGCCCCGGAGCATTTCGCCAACTGGATCGCATGGGCGAAAGAGAAGGGCCTGGGACTGGACTTCAACCCCACGTTCTTTTCCCATCCGAACGCGGCGGACGGGTTCACGTTGGCCAGTCGCGACGAAGGAGTCCGCAAGTTTTGGGTGGAGCATGGGATCGCCTGCCGCAAGATCGGCGAGGCGTTCGGCCGCGAATTGGGTACGACCTGCGTGACGAACGTGTGGATTCCCGATGGCTACAAGGACGTGACCATCGACCGCAAAGGACCGCGTGAGTTGCTCAGAAGATCGCTTGACGAGATGTTCGCCCCCAAGATCGATCCCGCGTACAATCTCGATTCGGTCGAGTGCAAGCTATTCGGAATCGGTTCCGAGACGTACGTGGTCGGTTCGCACGAATTCTACATGGGCTACGCGGTCGCGAATAAGAAGCTGCTTTGTCTCGACGCGGGGCATTTTCACCCCACGGAGACCATTTCCGACAAGCTCTCGGCCGTGCTTTTGTTCGTGGAGGAGATTCTCCTGCATGTCAGCCGCGGCGTCCGCTGGGACAGCGACCACGTGGTGACGCTTACGGACGACCTGAGGGCGATCGCGGAAGAGATCATCCGCGGTGGTTTCACTCACCGGGTTCATATCGGTCTGGATTTCTTCGACGCCAGCATCAACCGCATCGCCGCCTGGGTCATCGGGACCAGGGCGATGGTGAAGGCCTTGCTCATGGCCCTGGTGGAGCCGTTCGAGCAGCTCAGATCCATCGAAACCTCGGGCGACTTGACCCGGCGTCTGGCCCTGGTGGAGGAAACGAAGACCCTCCCCTTCCCCGCCGTCTGGGATTACTACTGCCTCAAACAAGACGTGCCGGTGGGAATGGCCTGGTTCGACGCGGTGCGGAAGTACGAGGCGGACGTGACCGCGAAACGGTAAGGAGTAGTAGGCCTGGCTCCTCCGAGGTGCCGGAAAATCGCCGTATGCGTCCGCGCCCGTCAGTCGGCGCCGGGCTCATCGGACTCCTTGAGCTTGTTGCGAAGCGTGTTGCGATGGATGCCGAGCCAGGCGGCCGCCTCGGAGCGGTTTCCGTTCGTCAGCGCGAGGGCGCGTCGGATGAGTTCTTCTTCGATCGGTTCGACCGCCTCGTCGAGAGCGCCTCCCGGAGTGGGGGGGAACGTGTCGAGGTAAGCGTTGAGCAACTGGACCCGACGGGCCAGCGAGACCCGCCGAGAGAGAATCTCGTTCGAGAGATCGGCGGCGGTGAGCAAGCCGTTGGGTGACATGAGGCAGGCATACTCGATGGCGTTGCGCAGTTCACGAACATTGCCGGGCCAGTCGTGGGCGGCCAGTGCGAGGAGGAATTCACCGTCGAAGGAAAAGGGAGTGCCGGTTCGGGCGGTGGCGATCGAGATGAAGTGCCGAACGAGGTCGGGGATATCCTCCTTGCGGTGCGACAAAGGAGGCAGTTCGATTCGTACCGTCGCGACGCGATAATAGAGGTCGCTGCGGAACCGGCCGTCGGCGATTGCCTCCTCCAAATTCCTGTTCGTGGCGGCGAGGATGCGGACGTCCAGTTTTTTCGACTCGACGGATCCGACGCGCTCGATCAATCCCGTGTCCAAGACGCGGAGGAGCTTGACCTGGGCCGCGTGGGGCAGTTCTCCGATTTCGTCCAAGAGAAGCGTCCCCCCGTCCGCCGCCTCGAAACGTCCCGTTCGGTCCACGTCGGCGCCGGTGAAGGCGCCCCGGACGTGCCCGAAGAGTTCGCTCTCGACCAAGGAGTCCGGAAGCGAACCGCAATTCACGGCGATGAACGGTCCTTCGTACCGCGGGCTGTTTTCGTGAATTGCCCTGGCGACCATCTCCTTTCCGGTTCCGGTGGCTCCCAGAATGAGGACCGAGGCGTCGGCCCTGGCGAGACGGGCGATCTGTTTGAAAACCCGCTGCATGACGGCGGAGCGCCCGATCAGGGAAGCTCCCGTCTCCGCGGGTGCTTCGTCGCGCGGCTCCTCCGCGCGGACGGCGGCCCTCTGGGCCAGCGCGAAAGCGTTATCGAGATCGATCGGTTTGGGGAGATAGTCGAACGCTTCGGCCTTGGCTGCATTCAGTACGACATCCATGTCTCCGAACGCGGTGATGAGGATGATCCTCGCTTCGGCGTCCTCCTCTCGGAGCCGACGCAGAAAGTCCAAACCGCTGCCGTCGGGAAGTCGCACGTCCAGAAAGACGACGTCGGGGCGTCTCGCCGCGTAGCGCGACAGCCCTTCACGTCCGGTGGAGACCGTATCGACAGTCCAGCCGCGGGAACGGAAGAATCTGGCGAAAGCCGAACAGATCGCGTCTTCGTCGTCGATCACCAGGACGTTTCGAGCGGGTTCGGAATTCGTCATCGGCGTGTCTCCCCATTCATCGCGGCGGAGGGCAACTCAAAACGGAAAACGGCTCCGCCGGGGACGTTCTCGAAGGTCATGGTTCCATCGAGTGACTCGATGATCCGCTTACTGAGGTAAAGCCCCAGGCCCGCGCCGTCCGGTTTCGTCGAGACGAACGGGTCGAAAATATCCGCGTCGTTTTCGACGCGGACCCCGGTTCCCTCGTCCGCGATCGAACAGCGTACCATCCGTCGGCCCGTTTCGCCGGTGGCTTCGACCCCGATGCGGATGGTCCCTCCTCGCGGCATTGCCTCGACGGCGTTGATTACGAGGTTGATGAGGACTTGTCGGATCCGGCCGCGGTCGCCAAGGGCACATTCTTCAGAGGTGATCTCGGTTTCGGCGACTACCTTCGCGTGTGCAAGACGCCCGGCGAGGAGAACGAGGACGGAATCGACCGCTTCAGCCAGAGAAACCGGTTCAATCCGATCGGCGTTGAACGCCCGGCCCTCGGAGGCGACGCTCATCAGCTCGGACAGATAGAGTTCCATGCGGTCGATCTCTTTGAGAATTACGCCGAAGGCGGGGTCGGCGGGACCCTCCGCGGCGATCTCGTCCCGGAGGATGCGGACGTGCATCTTTACGGCACTTAGGGGGTTGCGGAGTTCGTGCGCGACGCCGGCGGCCGTCTTTCCGAGGGTGGCCAAACGCTCGGAGCGGGCCAGGAGCCGCTTGGCGTGTTCCAAGCGGTTCATCAGGCGGTCGAAAGAATCGGCAAGCCGCCCGACCTCAAGGGGAGCGTTGATTCCGGCGAGGGATGTCGGCGCCGTCGAGGGTGAACCTTCTTCCGCGGCGATCAGATCCATCGCCGTCGCGAGCCGCGCGATGGGACGCGTGATGGCCTGGGCGAGCAGAAGTGACACGAAAGTCGCGACGAGAATGGCGGGAATCGTCGCCAGCATGATCCGCCGCATGACGCGGGTCCGCGCTTCATCGAAACGAGCCGCGTCCGAAACGGCGAAAAAGGAGAGTTCGCCACCACGATTCGGACGATTCAAGGACGCGGAACCCACGACGAAGCGCTTGTTCCCCAACACGACGGTCTTCGATTCCCCACGCCGTTCGAGGTTCGAACGAAACTCCGCTACCAGCGATGCCGGGAGGCTGGAGGCCACCACGCGAGTCGACTCCGGGTCGACCGCGACGAAGTGGACCATGAAGAGCTGCTCAAGGTATCGGAGCATCGTATCGTTCACGGCCAGGCCGCGGGTTCCGAGAAAGCGGCATGTGTCGACGGCCGTCCGCTGAACGAGTTGCTCTTCCAGAATGTGTCCCGCCACGGTACCGGCCAGATACGCGAAAAGGACGATCATCCCGGCCACGACGGCGTTGACCATCAGGACGGAACGAAATCGAATCGAGGTGGTGGGCAATCGTTTCTGCGGCATGGCGGTGGGCGAAGTGGTTTTTGCGTAACGCGGTATAATACACTATACCGCGCACCGTGTCCATTCCCACCGTTCGATTGCCATTGGACAGTGGGGCTCCGCGAAGACCGGGTCTTCACTGTCGCGACGCATAAAAGAACCGGAAGCCCTCCGACACTGGGAAGGAGGGCCTCCGGTTGGTGATAAGCTATTCCGGCCCTGCAAGGAAGACGGCGATGAGCCGGTTCCAGAGGCGGGGCATTCCAGGCCGCTAACGTCGTCGGATGCCTAAAAGCATCCAAAGACCCCCGAGGAGCAGTAGAACGGTGTTCGGTTCCGGAATGACGATGCCGTAGACTTCGAGTTCGTCAAGGCAGGTGCCGGCTCCCGTGTTCTGAACATAGGGCACGACGAGGCGGATACCCGTCGCCAGGACGGGATCGAACGAGAATTCGTGCCGGACGGCCGGATTGGAGAAATTGTCCCCCCCCGGGCCGGTGTAGGTGATCGTACCGATATCGATCCATTCCGAATCGGGCGTGGTTTCATCCGGATTGGATGCCAGCGTGTACTGAAGCGTGTATTCGCCGGCGAATCGCTCGAAGAAGTTGCCGGTGTTATCGCGCCCGAACGCGATTCCATCGATTTCGCACAAGGCGTTGAAATCGATCCCGGCGAAACCCTTTTCCAGGGTTGGGGAAACACTGACGCCGATCCAGCTATGGTCGTTTCCGTACAGGCCGTCGTTGAGGTGGGCGATGGAGTGGGCGCTGTAGCCCTCGATGCTGTCGATGGCGAAGGCCTCGGCGCCTGTGGAAGCGAGGGCCACGTTCCCTTCTCTGATGCCTCCCCCTTCGGCGACCAGGGTGATGCCGCCGGTCAATTCGTAGCCGACTACGACTTCCGCGGAGGCGTACAACTCCAGTTCGTCGATACACGTTCCGTTACCCAAGCCGGCGGCCGGGACCATCAGGCGGATTCCGGTCGCTTCCACCGCGTCGAACGTGTACTGGTGCCGGACGCTCGGCCGCGCGAACAGGGGCGGTTCCGCCGTGTTGTACGTGAGCGTGCCGATCGTCGTCCAGTCCGCGTCGGTCGCGGCCGGAGGATCGGCCGCTTGCGTGTACTGGAGCGTATACGTTCCTTGCCAACGATCCGTGAAGCCTCCCAGGTTATCACGGCCGAAGGCGATGCTGCCGACCGAGGTCAATTCCGGGAGGGCCAACCCGACATAGGCGCCGCCGGGAGGCGCGCTGGCGCCGATCCAGCTATTGGAGTTGCCGAAAACTCCGTCGTTGATATGGGCGATCAGATGCGCGCCGTAACCGAGTTCATCATAGGCAAAGGGGACGGCGCCGGCCGCCAGGTTGTTCTCCTCGATGGTACCCCCTTCCTCGATCAATTCGATACCCCCTGTCAGATACAATGGCGCCCAACTGGGAGAAATCGCGGCGACTTCACCAATGCGGAGGGGCGTATTCGTGCCGGCCTTCGGAGTGAATTCATAGCGAACCGCATTGACCCCGCTCCAGACGCCGGCCAGTTCGACGAGATCGAAACAGCCGATGTCATCGGTGTCGACGGCGGCGACCGAACCGACGGAGACGAAGCCGCTGCCTTGGTCGACGAAGAACTCGACGCTGGAGATGTTCCGATCCGCGTCGACGAACCCGTTGTCGCTCCCTTCGCAGACGTACGCCTGCAACGTGGTGAGGTCGAGAACCGCGGGCAACGTCAGGTCCAGTTGCCAGGGGCCGACGGCGTCGCCGGGGACGCCTGCGTAGACAAAGTGGTGCATATCCAGAAACGTGGCGGTTCCCGGCTCACCGTGTCCGATGACGTTGTTGATCGCCGGAGCGGCACCCACGACGATTTCCGACCCGTCCGCGGCACTGAAGGCCCTACCGATGGCTGTTCCAGCAACCGCCGCATTGCCGGGGATATTGAGATTGGTCTGCTGGGCCCGCGCCGGAGCGGTCACTACCAGAGCGACGAGGGCCGCGACAAAGAGACCGAAAATCCGAAAACGCTGCTGATTCATACGAAGCACCTCCAAAGTAGGGTACGGTTTTACCAGTTCCCCATTATTCCCTAACCTCTACGGTCGGTGCAATCGTAATCAACGACGAATTTGGGTCGAAATAGAGAGGATTTGGGTCTACTACGTTGAATGAACGGCTAAGCCACCCGATTGGGTTATCAAAGTGAAGACAAGGCGCGGCGCGTTCAGGTCGAGATGGCACGGCGGTCAGCCCTGAAATAAAGACCCTGGTCCCGAACGGGATCATTCACGGTAGAGCCACCGGCGTTCGATGACGGCGACGCACAGGGGGATGCGGAGACGCGCCCCCGGGGGCGCCGTCCAGTCGAAGGCGACGAGGAGCGTGCCGTCCGGAAGGAAGAGGGCCGCGTCGACGCCGACCTCGATCCCTTCTCCGTGTACCAGATTGCCGACGGTCCGCCACGCGCGGCCGTTGTCGCTTGAGACGGCGACCGACATGGGGGTCCGGCCGGCTTTCGTTTGAATGTCGCTGTCGTCGAAGATGATCAGCAGGTCGTCCGTCCCGGGAACGCGGAGAAGGCAGGTGCCCAGTTCGGGGTTCTTCAATTCCGACGCGACGGCGTCGCTCCAGGTGCGTCCGCCGTCCGTGGAGCGGGAGAAGTAGACTTTCTTCAGATTGGTCCGCAGGGACATCAACAGCTCGCCGCCGCGAAGTTCCACGACGCTCGGCTCCACGCCGTACCCTGCGGCGAGTTTCACGCGATCGTCGAGAACGCTCCACGTTTGGCCGCCGTCGTCGCTGAGGGCCACGCCGACGCTGTAGTCGTCCGTGTATTGGCGAGGGGCCGACATGTAGGGAACGAGAATCCGCCCCGAGGCGAGTTGGAGATTCCACGGTGCCCCGCCTTGGAAGCGCAGCGCGGGGGCGCGGTCCCAGATCGGCTTCTCCTCGGTGAACGTCTTGCCGCCGTCGGCGGAGGTCTGCGAGACGATTCTACTGGGAAAGAAGTCGTGCGCCGCCCCCTCGCCCGAGCGCTCGGGGCCATAGTCGTCGTGGACGAGCATGACCCGGCCGTCGTCCAGGAGGACCATCGATCCCACCGAATTCCGCCGGTGTTGCGCATTCGCTTCGGCGACGATATGGTACGAAATGGCCGGGTCCGGATTCAAATGCGCCGCGGGGGGCAGTCCCAGGTCTTCGCTTTGCGCCCAGGCGGACGGGGCGAAAGGAACACCGGCCAGGGCCCAGAGAAGACTGCAACAAGTGATCGCGGGGATGATTCGCATGATAACCTCCGGAAAAGGGGTGAGGTTGTTCCGGCACACGCGCTCGACACCGTCAGCGCGGGCCATCGTACCCGCTTCTGATTCTACCGGGGTGGTTCGGGGCGATCAAGGTGAAGGCGGGGCGGGGGACTCGGCTGTTGATTCGTCCGGTGCGCCGGAGGCTTTACGAGTTCTTGAAAGAAAAATGGCCACAGAGAACACGGCGCGGCAGACTCGCGGCAAAGGCAGGTCTGGTTTTCAGGTCAGGCGGCACGCACTCTTCAGGAGCTACCTTGTTCGTCGGTGCGGTCAGCGGAACCTCGCATATCATTTTTCCGCGGGGGCTTCGTTGCCGAGAGGGCTCATCGGTCCCCACTCTTCCCCCTCCTCTGGTTTCCTGGGATGTACGTCCGTATCGGGCAGTGCCTTGCGAATTTCCTCGACGAATTCCGGAGAAATACGCGTTTCGCTCAGATTCAGATACTTCAAATGCGTCATGCCCTTGAGGGTGTCGGCACTTTCATCGGTGATCTTCGTGCCGTAGAGAGAGAGGGTTCTCAGTTGCTTGAACCGGGCCAGCGTGGGAACGCCGGCGTCGGTGATATGGGTGTCGTCAAGAATAAGGGACCTCAGATTTGGCATGTCGTGAAGCGCCGGGAGCCAGTCGTCTTCGATCGGAGTGCGGTTCAGCCTGAGATAGTCCAGTTGGGTGAGTTTCGCGATCGATTCGAGTCCTTTCGTGGTAATGGGCGCTTCCGAGATGTCGAGGATGCGGAGTTCGCGGTTTTTCTGGAGGTGTTCTGTCCCTTCTCCGGTGACTTGTGTTCCCCAAAACGTGAGGACTTGGAGCTTTTTCATCCGTGAAAGGGGTTCCAGGGCGGTGTCGGTGATCGGGGAACGATGGGCGTAGAATTCTCTGAGCGGATGGATGGGCGGAAGGTGTCTGATCGCCGCGTCGTCCGTGGATTCCTTGAAGTAGAGCAGACGCAGACCGCGGATTCGGGCAAGTGGTTCCAAGTTTTGCGGTGTCGGCCGCGTACTTTCGCCAAAATCGACGGAATCGACGTAATTCGCTTCCCAGTCTACGATCGCGCCGATACTCGCCGAGTTGGTAGACGAAATTTGCGAGAAGAACCACGAGAATGAGTCCCAGCGTCAACACGGTCCTCCGATTGCAGCATACCTCGACGAAACCGCGGCGCCACCCCGCACGCGGCTCCTCGTCTACCCGCGGAACACAGGAGCGCAGCGCGGCGTCGACCGCTTCGACCTCCTTTTCGGGTATCAAAAATCGGTGGCAAGTACCGGCGGTCTGAAGGACAAGAAGGCGTTTGTCTCGCCATACGGCGCGATGGACGCGCGACCAGCGTATGAATCCCCACCCCTTGTCGAATAGCCCTCGCCGGCGGAACTGAAGTTGCACGAGACTGCCGAAGAGACCGCAAAGGAGAAGGGCTGCGAAACCCCAGACCATGAGCAGAACGGAGAGGATCACGTCAGTTGTTCCCCTGGGGCAACTGTCACCCATGATGGACGCGTTCCAGTCCGCTGCCACAACCCGCCACGTGATGCCGATCGCCGCCGCGGTAACGAAGAAAAGGACGCAGCTTTCCCATAGGATTTCGTAGAACGGGCGCCGCGTCCGGTAAACCAGTTCCCCCAAGACGCGCAGACGGCAGAACCAATGCGCGGTCTTCCAGATCAACATCCCCACTGCGACGGTGAAAAGCGTCTTCATGATCGGGAGGTCGAAGAGCGTCCGGAATAGGAAACCGTCGTCGTCAATCATCTTGTTCCTCTCTTTCTGGCCGCTTCGTCCGGGCGGCGGCGGATCCCGTTTCTTCCTCGGCACCGGGCTTATCCTCAGCAACATCTTCCTCCTCATCCTCCCACAACACCCTCACCCGCGGCAGCGCCTCCCGCACCTCCTCAATAACCTCCGGCGACATTTCCGTACCCTGAATATGCAAATTTTCCAAGTGCGTCATCCCCTTCAGTGCCTCGGCACACCGATCGGTGATCCCGGTCTCGGAAAGTGACAGCGTCTTCAGGCCCTTGAACTTCGCCAACGTCTCAACACCGGCATCGGTAATGGAAGTCTTGTCCAGGGACAACGATTCCAAGTGGGGTAACTTCTCCAGCGGGCCGAGCCAGGCGTCCTTGGTGGGTGTATGCGAAATGCTCAGGGTCTTAAGGCTGGAGAGTTTTCCGATGGACTTCATGCCCGGCTCGGTCATTTGTGTCCCGGACAGCAGGAGCATGTCCAGTTTCTGCATCGACTCGAGGTGGCGGAGTCCGTCGCCGGTAACCCGCGTTTCGGCGAGATTCAACCACCTAAGCGACCGCATTCCCGACAGCCGGACCACGGTCCGGTCGCCGATTTGAGTACCGGCCAGATCGAGGTTGACCAGCCGCGTCAGACCATTGAGGGGCCCAGTGACGGAATCGTCGAGTCGGGTGTGCGAAAAATCCAGCCAATCCAAGTGCGGAAATCCGTGCAGGAGCCGGAGTTGCTCTTCCGTTGGCTTGGTTCCCTCCTTGAAGGTGACCCACCAAACGTGGAAGAAGACGCGATCGACTTTGACGCCGGCTTCCTCCAGACGCGCGGCGGCGGCGTATTCCGGGGCCAGGGAGACGTAGAATCCACCGGAGACGACGAAGAAAACGGCCAATCCGACGGCACAGGCCGCGAGGAAGACCCGCGCGCGTATCATCGTCCACACGATCCTCCGCAGCGGGCACTTGTACCCCAGATCGTCCGTCACATAGATCGCATCGATCCCGCACTCGGCCAGCGCGGCGACGAAGCCCGCGCGCTGCGATCGGGGAGCCGTCACGGCCGACACGCCTCCGTCATGTTCGACGAGTGTCCTAGCTTGCTTTGCGCATAGGACGCGCCGGACGCGATTCCAGGAGACGTCCCACGTTCCGTAGACCGACAAACCGCCGCGGCGGACCTCCACCCGGGTGGCAAGCACGAAGGCCATGAGGATCAATATGCCCAACGCGAAGGCCGTGACAAAAATCGGCGGAACCCAGATCCACGCGGGAGCTGCCCTGCTACCCATCTGGGCCAAATCCCGCATCACGAAAGATATCCGCCAGAAGAGCACCGAATACAGCACGGCCCACGACAGGGCCAGGATCGCCAGAACCCAAATGTGCCAGGTTAATCCTGTTCGATAGACCAGTTCTCCCAGAAGACGCTCCCGGCAGAAGAACCGGTAAGCACGCCATATCAAGAAAACCGCAAACGCCGCGAACACCGCCGCGGCAAGGGCGATCCCGAAGATCAGTTCGAGCGCATCTGAATCAAAGCCGGCCATCACATCCCCCAATCGCCAAAAGGAGCACTGCCGCACGGCGAAGCGGCCGCGGCGTCCACCGGGGAAACAACGCCCACAACGGCCTTCCCCGCGTTTTCAGTCTATCGGATCGACGCGGTTGGTGCAAGAAGACGGCCGGAGGCGGGTCTCCAGGGGGTTATTCGCAAGTGGGGGCGGGGGATTTGGAAGAAATGCAAGAGGCATAGGGCATAAGGGGAAAGGCAGAAGTGCTGTCTTCCGCACAGCGAGGGGGAGCGGGAATTTGCGTCCCCCAAACTGTCTTCTATGCCAGGGGATGAATTGTCTTATGCCGCCTTATCTTGATACAATCCGACTTCGTCGGTTCCGTCACCGTTCCAGTCTCCGACGACCGGGATGTCCCCCTCGCCGCCCATCTCGAAGATTTTGTCTTGAGCATCACGTGCGAGGTTCCCGTTGCTGTCGAGGATGAAGCGACCGTCGCGGTAGACGCCGATGTTGTCGATACCGTCTCCGTTCCAGTCTCCGACGACCGGAATATCTCCCTTTTCACCGAATTCGACGAAGCGGTCGACGTTCGTTCCCCAGGTTCCGTTTCCGTCCACGTCGAGGAACCAGTAGCCGTCGCGGAAGATGCCGATCGTGGCGATGCCGTCCCCGTTCCAATCTCCGGCGATCGCGCGGTCCTGGTATTTTCCGAAACGGAAGACGTGGTCGACCACGTCCTCACGGAATTTGCCGTGGGCGCCGCGTTTCATGATACGGCCGTCTTCGGTCGCGACGTGTGGATTTGGTGGAAGGTTCTTGTATCGTCCCAGGTTCGGATTCTCCCGGTCGGGAAGCCCTGGTTCCTCCGAGATCGCCAGAAAATCGCCGTCGCGCGAGGGACCGAATACGCCGATATCCGTCTTTCCGTCCCCATCCCAGTCTCCCGTGACCGGCTGATCCCCCTCCTTGCCGAGCTTGGCCCAGAGGTCCCCCTCGTCCCAAATGCCGTTCCCGTTAAGATCGATAAACCAGAATCCGTCACGGAAGACGCCAATCTCGGTCTTTCCGTCGCCATTGAAATCACCGGTTATCGGAATCGCGTCTTCGAAACCGAGGCGGAACATCTCGACAAGCTCGCTGTTCCCATTATAGAGCCGCCACCGGGCGGAGTTGATGTCGCGACCGGTCCAATAGTTCGGGTCGAAGTCATCGCCGGCCAGAACGAACGCGACGTTCCCCCAGCCCGCGTCTTTTCTGGGCGTACCGGCGTTGATAACGCTCAACTGCCAAGTGTGGGCGTAGACGCCACCTCCTCCATAGATGGGACCGAGGTCGCTTCGCGGAATGTAGGGGAGCGACGGCGGCGCGGGACCCGGGGAACTTCCAAGCGGCACGTGCCGCGGCTGGTAGCGTATCTCGGGATCGGGTCTCTCGTAGGGCGGGTTCCAGGGAACTCTCTCGTAGCGGACCTCGCTGAAATTGTAGTGTTCGGCGTTGGCTCCGGCGGTCAAGTCGATCGCGAGGATCGCGTCGTTCTGCGGATCGACCAACAACTCCGCCAGCGGCGAGAGGTGTCCCGGGGCCAGACTGGAATTGGTCAGCGCATCGAGGTCCATGTTGGCGTTTACCGCCAGTCCGCCGAGGGTACCCGGCGTGTCGAGGCTGTCCACGTATCCTTCCGGATGGGATTGAAGAACGGTGTACCGTCCCGGCTTCAGGCCGGTGAATTCATAGTAGCCGTTTTTATCGGTCACGGTCGTGATCGGGTTGCCCGACTGATCCAGAATCGGCAGTCCGCTCCGATTGCACAAGTGGAGCGTGACGCCGGCGATCGGAGTATCGTCCTTGGTGAATTTGCCATCCCGGACCAGATGGGGGGCGATCTCCTCCTGCCGAAAACCGAGCCGGATCGCCGGGCCGTCCTGGAAGACATATCCGGAGATTCTGGCGGGAACGATTTCAAAGAAATCGTAGCGGACCGCGTCTACGCCCGGTCCGAGCACGATTTGAGTAATGAAATCACCGCTGACGGCGCCGCCTTCCGAGCCCGCTTTGGCGCCCCCCTGAAGGTAGTCGACAGGTTGTATTTCCTCGACGCCATAGGTGCCGGGATCCAGGTCCTCGAACGAGTATTCTCCCATGGCGTCGGTCGTCGTGGAGCGGATCCGTTGTCCGGAGGCGTTGAGCAAATGGATCGTGACGCCGCTGAGCAAAGGTTCTCCGGGATCGTACCTCTGGTTCGGCATTCCGGTGTCGGCGTGGACCCGGCCTTGGATGCTTGCCGGGAGGAGTTCACCGAAATCGTAATCGACCCCGATGGTACCGGGAGAGAGGGGAATTTGGACGACGAGGTCGTTCGAGAGGATGCCGCCGGCGCTTCCAAGCGAATCCTTGCCGTCCTTGTATCCCGCCGGCTGGATCTCACGCAGACCATAAATGCCCGGTTCGAGGTCGGCGAATTCGTAGTAGCCGTTCGTATTGGTGGTCGTTTGGCCTATGACGTTGCCAAATTGGTCGAGGAGCTTGATGAGCGTGTCGGGAATTCCCGCCTCGGCGGCGTCGCGGACGCCGTTATCGTTGAGATCGACGAAAACATGCCCGCTCAAGGCGACCGGCCGGAGTTCGCCGAAGTTGTATTCTCTGGCGTCCGCGCCGGGCGCGAGCGGTATGTCGGAGATGACATCGTCGCCGAGCGTTCCTCCGGCGGTGCCTACCGAGTCCTTGCCGTCCTTATAGCCGGCCGGCTGGGTTTCCCTGACCGTGTAGGTGCCGGGCTTCAGGTGGGTGAAATGGTAGTAGCCGGTCGAATCGGTCCGCGTTTGGGCGATGAGGGAGCCGTCGGCGTCAAAGAGCCGAAGAACGGCATCCGGGATGCCGGTCTCGGTGGAGTCGAAGACACCGTCATCGTTGTCGTCGGCATAGACGTATCCGCTGAGATTCGCGCCGCGAAGTTCTCCGAAGTCGTAGTCCACGGCGTCAATTCCGGAACCGAGGACGATTTGGACGAATGTATCGGGCTCGATATGCTGACCGCCGACGCTACCAAGATTGTCCTGGCCGTCGTAGTAGGCGGCCGGTTGTTCCTCCGTGACCTGGTAGACGCCGGGGTGGAGTCCCTCGAAAAGATACTCTCCGGCGGCGTCGGTCTGAGTGATCGTGACGTTTCCGAATTCGTCGGTCAATCGGATCGTCACGCCGGAAAGAAGTTCCTCGCCGGGCTGGTAGAGACCGTCGGCGTTTTCGTCGACATACACCTTGCCGGCGATACTCGCGGGGAGGAGTTCTCCGAAATCGTAGTTTTCTCCGTGTTGACCGGCGGCGAGAACGACCCCGTCGAAGCGGTCGTTTACGGTGGAGGTGCCTCCGGCGGTACCGACATGTTCCTTGCCGTCGAAATAACCGTCCGGTTGCTGCTCGATGATGTGGTACTCCCCGGCGAGAAGTCCGCTGACGGACCAGTAGCCGTTGGCGTCGGTGGTCACGGTTCCACCCGTATACGAGGCGGGGAGCAACAGGGGTATCGTGGCATTGGCGCCGGCGGTTCGCGCGACGGTGATCCGCACGTTGGGGATACCGGTTTCGCCGGCGTCGAAGACGCCGTTGTCGTTGGCGTCGTGGAAGACATGGCCGCTCAATCGCGTGGGCCGGGCTTCGGCGAAGTCGTTGCGGACGCTGTCCTCTCCGGCAACGAGCTTAATACCGGTGATCCCGTCGACGGATTCGACCGTGCCCCGGGTGACTCCTTCGACCGTTCCCGCCTTGGCGCCGATACTTTGATATCCGGCGGGTTGCGTTTCGACGACCCGGTACGTTCCCGGGGCGAGGTTGCCGAAGAAGTACGTACCGGTCGAGGTGGTGAGCGTCGTTTGAATGAAGGTGGGGTCTTCAAGCTTGTAGAGCGTCAGGGTGACCCCGGGAATACCCGCCTCGCCGGAATCCCGGACGTTGTCGTAGTCGAGATCTTCGAAGACGGTGCCGGCGATGGAGTTGGGCAGGGGTTCCTGCTCGGTCGAGGCGAACGCGCCGGCGGTATAAACGGGAAGCGGCGTGGGACTGGGAGGAGAGTAGCTGTCCGGCGGCAGCGCCAGCCCGGACGCGGCCAGGAGGGGATCGTACTCGTCGTAGAAAAGTCCTTCGGCGTATGCTGTATAGTAATGGTCGGAGGTGAACGTCGCGGAGAGGATGGAGTGCTGGAATTCCCATCCCTCGACGATGGCATTGGCGCTCTCTCCCTGCCATTCGTCGAAATCGACCGAGAATAACAGTCTCTCCCCGGCGTCAAAACCACTGAAAGTGAAGGTGATCTCGGTGCCGCCATCGGCATACTCCACGTTGACCACGGTGAATCCGTCGCTTTGCAGTATCCGCAGGTCGCTCGACCCGTAAACGCCGAGGCCACCGGGTGCCGTATCCAGGAACGGATCGCCGTCGGACAAGCCGTCGCCGTTCTTGTCGGTTCGAATAGTCAGTTGAGACAGTTGGGTGTCCGGGGCCCCGCCGGAATAGGTGATCTCGATCTGATCGGCCTGTTGATCGAGTCCACCGCCGTCCTCGATGTAGACGGCGCCGATATGGATCGGAGAGATGTCCGCCGAAAGCATCTGTCGCGGTTCCATCAGTTCGAAGCGGCAGGTTCTCCAATGGGATTTCGCGCGGGCCTTTCGACCGGATCGAACACGACCATTCAGAGGGTTTTCCACGATATTTCTCCTTGTTTCCAACTAATCGTTTGCCGGCAGCCGTTAGCGGACGGCCGTCTTGTCCGGTCTCCTCGAAATCACCGCATCGGAGGTAATCGCTTTTTGGAGCGACCAAACGCGAATCGTCGTATCGTAGCTCGCCGAGTAGAGAGTGCTCGATCCGGAATCCCAGACGAGTCGGGTGATCGTGCCGGTATGTCCTTCCAGCTCGAATGGTTGTGTCAGGTTCTCGACATCCCACAGACGGATCGAGTTATCCGAACCGCCCACGGCGAGCCAAGAATTGCCGCAGAACGCCAAGGCACTTCCGGTACCCGGCCGGTAGTCCAGGATTGGACCGGGTTTTCCGGTTTTCGCGTCCCAGAGCCGCACGAAATGCTCCTCGCCGCTCGATGCAAGCCACTTGCCATCCAGCGAGTACGCCATATCCCAGACGCGGACACCATGGCCCACGAGGTCATGTCTTCGTTCTCCGGAAGGCATTGACCAGACACGGATCCGGCCGCTTCGGCCGGCGGCCGCGAGCGAGCCTCCGTCCGGTGAGAAGACGACCGATCGGATGTCCGAGCCGGGGGCGTCGAGTTCGCGAAGTTTCCTCCCCGAGCGCGCGTCGACGACGAGAAGTCTGTCGGCCCAACCGCCGAAAACCAACAAGGAACCGTCCGCGCTGAGAGCGGCGGAGTAGATCGGGTGGCCGTTCCGCAGAGGAGTGTTCGAAGGCTTGCCCGTATTTTCCGCGAGATAGTCGTCCCAGAAAAGTAGGTTGCCGTCGTCACCGGCGGAGACCAGGCGGCCTCCGGCTTCCGCGAACAACACGGTTCGAACCCAATCTTGATGGCCGAAGAGGGGGCGTACCATTTTCCCGTCGGAGAGGCTCCATATCCGGACGAGGTGATCGTCTCCCGCGGCGGCAAGGAGGCCTTTTTCGGGATGGACCGCCAGGGCGGAAAGGACGGGGACCTTGTTCCGCGGATAGGTATCCGGCAATTGGATCACTCGGGCAGCGGTCAGGTGGGTCGGGGCGCCCCCGCGTTCTTGTTGGGACGCATCGACGTTCTTGGGGATGGAGGAAGCCAGGTAGAGGATTCCGAGTCCGACTAATATGTAATAGACTTCTCGTTTCACGATCCCCTCCATGGGAGTGGTTTGCGGAAGGATGAGTTGACTGGGTAGTTTGTGCAGGGATATCTCGCGATGCAATCCGTGCGCAACCACATCCCCTTAATCGGACGAACGGTCGTAGCGACTACCGGTTTTTTGACGGGAATGGCGGCGTTTCGGAATAGTCGGAGCCAAAAGGGTGCGGACGGTACTGCCGTTTGGTGCCGCGGGGCGAAGTGACTTCAAGAAAAGGCCGCGGCTTCGACACGATGTTGCGCCGAAGCCGCGGCGAGGGGTTTCTCGGATGGATCCGCCGGACTACCGGTAGTCTCCGAAGATGGCGTCGGCGGCCGATACCTTGGGGGTGTCAGTCGACCGGTTGCTTTGAGCCTTTGCTCGGAGCCGTTCAAACTCATAAGCCCAGGCGAGTTCCGCCAGGCCGCCGCCGGCGGGTGAGACGTCGTCGTCTCGTTCTTGCCCGAATACGGCATCCTGCGCGGCGGTAAGCAGGCGGCGCACGGAACCGGCTTGATCGCGCGTCTTCGGACCGTAAACGGGTGCCTCGGTGGCGTCTTCCGCGGGGGCGGACTCGTTGGCCGCCGACATGGGAGCGGCAAAGGCGGCCGCGGGCAGGGTCGCGCCCCAGTTTGCGCGGATCAGATCGAGATCGCCGGTATTCACGACACCGTCACCGTTCGCGTCGCCGCGCAAGGTGTTTCCCTTGGTTACCGACAGTCCCCAGTTCGAGCGGACGAGATCGAGGTCGCCGGTATTGACGACTCCATCCCCGTTGAGGTCGCCGGGGATCCTCGCGGCCGCGGCGCCCACGGTGAAGAGATGATCCTCCACCTCGCCGTCGGGTGCCGAACCGGTATACGAGAGACCGCCGGCGGAACTCAGCCGGAACCGGGCAATGCTATCACCGATGTACGCGCTCGGCGGGACCATGACCGACAGGATATTGTCTCCGGCGGCGAGGTCGATCGAATCGAAGACTTTTTCGTCCACCCACTCGCCGGTCGACTGGTCGGTATACCCGGCCCAGCTTCCGTCACGGTTGAAGTCGAACCAGGCATCCAGCTTTCCGGGAGCCGAGGCGACGACGGTGATCGTCGCGGCTTGCCCCTGGCGTAGAGGATTGGTGAAGAATACTCCGTCCTCGTCGTCCCGGTAGAGGTAGTCATCGCCCAAGGCGTTCGCGTCGGGCCGCACTTCCGCCGGGTCCTCGGTGTCGACACTGTCGCCGAGATAGAGTACCTGGTCCACGACATGCCGAGCACCGTCGTCCTCCAAGAGCGTGGGGTAGACGAATTCCAAGGGATTGACCGGATCGAATCCGGCATCGCCGAAATCCAAACCGACGGTGTGGGCCGGGTTCGTGCCGGGGTCGTCGTTGAGAATCCAGATCGGCTTCTCCACCTCGAAACCCTCGCCCGTGACACGGAGCAGGAAATACTCGTCGTCCTCGATCCGGGTGTCGCCGTTGACATAGAGCGTTATCGACTGCTCCATGTACGGAATTCCCCGTTCCGCGACGATGATTTCATAGTTCGACTGACCGTCGCCAAGATGCCTCCACACCACCATGGAACCGGAGACGAGAGGCGTGGAGTTGAAGCCTTCATCGTTGGAGATGTTGGTGGCGCGCGTGTCCTTGGCCAGGTCGTAATGATGGACGTCCCATTGGCCGGATTCCAAGGTGCGCCATACGACCTGCGACCCGGAAACAGCGGGCTGCTCGTCGTAGGCGGCGCCGTTATTCGAGAGGTTTTGTACTCCGGCTCCGAGGTACGCCGGATCGTTGAGCCGGTCGATTTGAACGCGAAAGATCTCCCAGCCACCGCCGAAGCCCGAATTATAACCCTGCCAGACGATGTTACCGCCACCGATCTGGGGATTCTGGTTACTCGTGGGAACGGTCCCCGCGAAGTTTTGCAGAAGGTTTCGCGGGGGCATCTGATCGACCGGGTTCACGGCGATCTGGTAGAGGAAGATGTTTCCGTTATTCTGCCAGACGACGTTTCGGCCGTCAATCTGCGGGCGGATGTCGTCGGTAGAATTACTGGTAATCCTCTGGGCTTCGGTTCCATCCAGCTCGAAGCGGACCGCGTCGTAGAGGTAGATTTCCGTATCGCCGGCCTCCTGGCCCACCCAGACGACGCGCGAACCGGAAAGCCTCGGATCGGCGTCGTGGAAGCTATTGTCGGAGATGTTCTTGGCCTGGTAACCGGGACCGACGGCGATCCGCTCGGCGATGTCGAGCAGATATATCTCCCGGTCGGAACCGTCGTGGCCGAGCCAGGCCACATGGGTGGCCGAAACCTGTGGAAGCGTGTCGTCCGTCGCGTTATCCGAAAGGCGATATACCTGGGGAGGCAAACCGTCGTTGACGACGTCTCGCCAGAGCCACACTTCGTAATCGTCGGTCTGGCTTTCGCGGCTGGCCCACACCACGTGGACGACGGAACCGTCCGCGTAGATGTTCGAGAACCGGTCTTCGTGGTCGTTGTCCGTGAGTTTCTGGATCTTGGGGCGCCCGTCGGGCCAATACGCGGTATCGTCGCTGGAATTGTTCCACAAGTAGACTTCCCAGTCTCCATCGACTTTGCTTTCCCAAACGAGGTAGTCGCCGAAAATGTGGTAAACCACCTCGTTGCTCAGGCCTCCCGTGAGAGATTGCACGTCCCACGGTTCGATGACCGGATTGAGGGGAGAGGCGGGCCCGAAGACGATCGTTCCGCTCGCGCTTTGGTAATCGGAGTCGGCGACGGTCGCGGTTCCGTCCGCGGTCGTGTAGTCGAACACGATTTGCTCGTCAAAGGTGCCCACCCTGCGGACGGCGACGTCAATCGGCGTAAGACCTTCATGTCCTTCGGCCACCATGAACCGGACATCCGGGAAGGTGGCGACGGAACTCGGGTTGTAAATCTCGATTCGGTAGTCTTCAACCTCGCCGTCGGCGGCGGGACCGGTCGGATCGAGATACTGCTCCGAGCTGAAGCGGAACCGCGCGAAGGTATTTCCGACACGCGCGTTGGTGGGAATGTCGATGAACACCTGATTCGTGCCGGCGTTCAATTCATAGCCGCGAAGGACCTGATCGCCGGGGTCGCTCCAGTTGCCGTTTTGTCCGAAATCGATCCAGGCGTTCAAATACCCGGCCGTCGAGGCGATGACCGTGATAGGCCGGTTCCGCCCGATCGCCAGTCTGCCGTCGGGTATGATAACGCCGTCCTCGTCGTCCAAATCGCTCAGGTCATCGCCGAGCGCGTCGTTACTGGACTGCGGCGCTAGTTCCACGTCGATCAGCGAACCCAGAAAGACGTCGGAAAGCAGGTGACTTGCCGGATCACCCTGCTCGTACCAACTCGGCGCATCGCCGTAATCGCGATGACCGATGACGATGGCGTAGTCTTCAACCTCGCCGTCCGGCGCCATCCCGTGATAGGGCAAATCCTCGACCGAGCTGAACCGGAATCGGGCGAAAGTCTTGCCCGGCACCACGGTCTCGGGAATGTCGACGTAGATCAAGTTCTGCCCGGCCGTGAGGGGCCGTGCGATTATGAAATGCTCGCCGGGATCATCCCAATCGCCGTCCTGGTTGAAATCGATCCACGCGTTCAAGTAACCGAATTCGGAAGCATTGACGGTGATGAGTCGTTGTTCGCCGGCCGGAAGTCGCCACTGGTCGATGAGGACGCCGTCTTCGTCGTCCACTCCCGTATTGTCGTCCCCGTCGGCGTTGGGGGTCGGAATTCCGTCATTTTCGTAGTCGATCCTCGCCCCCAAGCGAAGATTCGATTCGAGATGGAAAGCGGCGGATTTTCCCTTGGTCGGATAGTCCGCCCACGCGCCCGTGGCGGGGAACTTGTAGATTTGGCCCTGGGGCGCATCACCGAAATCGGCCCGGCCGATCGTGATCAAATAATCCTCTACTTCGCCGTCGGGGGCCCCACCCTGGTATGAGAGGGTCTCGACGGAGGAGAAGCGGAACCGGGCAAAGGTCTTCCCGAGCTGCGCGGTAGCCGGGATCGTGAACGTAACGTCGACCCATTCCGAACCATCCGCCGGCGGCTCCACCCATAATCCGGTGATGACCTGTTCCGCTCCGGTCCAACGACCGTCCTGGTTGAGGTCGATCCAGGCGTTCAAGTAGCCGCCGCCGCTCACCTTGACCGAAATGGTCCGTTCTCCACGAACGAGGACTTCGGGAAACCGGACGCCGTCCTCGTCGTCGAGATAGGTCATATCGTCGCCGGTCGCGGTGGCGTTCGGTTGTCCGTCCAATTCGTAATCGATGAACGAACCGAGATACAGATCGGAGGCGGCGTGCCAGGCACCGTTGTTGTTCAACAGCGTCGGGTACGAGACGGGGGCGTCGCCGAAATCGCGCGCGACGTCCATGATGAGGACTCGGTAGTCCTCCACTTCTCCATCCGGAGCAAGTCCCCGGGGAGTGAGCCCCGCTTCCGAACTGAATCGGAACCGCCCGAAGGTCTCTTTCGGAGTCAAACCGGCCGGGACGTCCACCGTCAGTTCGTGCGTACCGGCGTCGAGGGGCATGTCGGTGAATATCTGCTCGCCCGCGTCGTCCCAATCGCCGTCACCGTTGTAGTCGATCCAGGCATTGAGATAGCCGGTTCCGGACGCGATCACCGTGAACGTCGCCGTCTGTCCGGAAAGAACGTACCCGTCGAAGAGGATTCCGTCTTCGTCGTCGATCCCGTCGAGGTCGTCTCCGAGCGCCTGGGGATGGGGGAGACCGTCCACCTCGTCGTCGACGGCGTACCCGAGGAACAATCCCGTGCCGAGCAGATGCCGCGCGCCGTCTTCGGCAAGAAGCGTGGGGTAGCCGCGGTCGCTCGGAGCATCGCCGAAGTCGGTGAGCTGGCCGATCAAGATCGCGTAATCCTCTACTTCACCGCTGGACGCCTCTCCGGTGACGCCGAGTCCGCCGTCGGTGCTCATGCGGAACCGCGCGAAGACCCGTCCCATGACGGCGTCCTGGGGCACGACGATCGTGAACACGACCGTATTGACGCGGAAGTCGTCCGTCGGGTCGGGGTCGGCGTTCTCGTCGTAGTAGAGCATCTCGTCAACGAATACCTGCTCGCCCGGATCGTTCCAGTCGCCGTTGCCGTTGAAGTCGATCCAGCCCGAGAGCCATCCGCCCTGGAACGCGGGGTCGTCCGGAACCGTGAAGGTGACCGCGACCTCCGTTTGCGTACCGGGCCGAAGAGTGGCGGTCGGGAATACGATCCCGTCGTCGTACGTATCCGCCGTCGCGTCCGCGTTGTATCTCGCGTCCGGTTCACTGGAGACGCCGTATCCGAGATGATAGTTCGGAACAATGATATGGCGAGCACCGTTTTGGGCGAGGGTCGTCGGGAAGCCGGCGTCGGGCGGCGCATCGCCGAAATCCATTCCGGCGATCTCGATGGAGAACCGCGTCTGGCCGTTGAGCCGGTTCGGCGCGATCGGATTATTCGCGAGGTCCCGGATTCCGTCGGCGCCGTTGTCCAGGTGGATCGTGTATTTGTGTCCGTCGGCCCAGATGCCGGCGACGGGGACGAGGCGTATGACCTTGGTGTTCGTGTTGTATTGGAAGAAGTAGTCCAGCCCGTCTTCCAAAAGAACTCCGTCGCGGTAGAGTTGGACCGCGCTGGAGACGACGCTGAAATTATTTACACCCACGCCGGCGTCCGCGAGCTGGATCGAGAAATTCACCAACTGTTTGCTGATAACGTAAACGTCGCCCAGGCCCCGATTCCGGTCGGCGGCGCCGTTGTCCAGCGGATTCGTCAGACCGGCGGTCGGTCCGGCGAAGTCCGTCCGGTCGATGGCACCGCGGTCCTTGAAGACGTTTTGGCCCAAACCCGGAGGGGGCGCAACGCTCGGATCGTCCGTACGCAACTGACCGTAGAGATCGTAATCGGGCGCCAGGATGGGCGATCGCGCGATACCGAGGGGATCGCGGACCGAACTCATCTCCAGCCGGTCTTGCACGACGTTGACCGCGCTGTCGATCGCGACCGAACCGCGGTCCAGATAGAAGTTCCCGCGTTCGGCGTCGACGAAGAGGGCGTCGTTCGCCCCCAGAACGTCGTCCAGGTTCTTCAGCACGCCGCCCGCGATCGGTGTTACCACGTTGTGGTAAATGGTGTTGTCGTAGACCGTCGTCGCCCGGGAAGAAGCATCGATTTCGATACCGGTACCGACGGAGGAAATGATGTTGTTGAGGATCGTCGGGCCGGCGTAGTCCTCGACGCGAATTCCGTAGGAATCGGACCGCAAGGTTCCGCCGTAGATGGTATTGTTGACGATCCGGCCGAAAGGCACGGCGTTGGCGCCCTGCGTGAATATCTGTCCGTCGTAGGGCGGGAACGGAAAACCGCCGAAAAGGATGCCGCCGTCGCCGCTACTGACGACGAGATTGTTGCGAATCGTCGCGGCGGGAACGAGACTACCCTGATTGACGACCTGGAGCCACGCCGCCGGACCGGGATGGGCGTAGGCGTCCGGAAAGCTCATATCGAAGACGATTCCGTTTTGGAGCGAATTCGTGATATGGTTGGAATCGATGATCGTTTGACCCTGGGGACGTTCACGGTTCTCGTCTCCTTGCCAAAGACCGCCGTGGTCGTAATAGTTCTCCGTCCCGTAAACGGTCGGACGCAAGGCGCCGAGCGATCCGGCGGTGAGGAAGATCGCCGAGTCGAACTCGTATTCCTCGAGCTCGGGAATCGGAAGGGGCAGATTCATCATCGTGTCGGAGATGACGATCTTGATATGGTGCTCGCCGGCGGCGAGGTCCTCGACGACGGCGTTGAAGGGAATGGTGAAGCCGTCGTAACCGAAAAGCTCGAAATAGGGCCCCTCCAGTTCCGGATCGTTGTCGATGAAGTACTTCTCGTTCAACTCCGGGTTGATCGTCGAGGCGTTGACGGGAATGCCCGTCTTCGGCAAGAGCGCGATATTGACTCCGTCGACGAAGACGGACATGACGTCGAACGCCAGATCGGCGAGAGTCAAGCCGTTCTCTTCCAGGATGGTCCGGACGTCTTCGGAGAACATCTCGTTGAATTCTTCCGAGGCGAAGAAGAACTGCAGGAAGAGATCTCCTCCCTGCCAGGCGAAGTCGAACTCCAGCGACGTGGCGTCAGTGGTGATCACGCCGAATTCGGCGTCGAGGTCGGCGTCTCCCAACCCGGAGGCATCCCCCACGGAGGCCCCGTCCATGTTCGGGCCGGCCGCCGCGGCGACGTCGCCGGTGGTCAGGAGGATGCCCGAGTTCCTCCCGTCGGTCCAGAAGCCGGCCGAGACGTCGGAGGAGACGAGCGTCGCGTCGCCGATCGGCATGATGCCGGTTCCAAGCAGGGCGTCGCGGAGCTTGTTGGCATCCGTCGAAGGGGTGGTCGTCACGACGTCGGACGGGATGGCGGCGCCGAGAGTCCCGTTTTGGGTGCCGCCGAAGTAAAGCACGTCCATGCCGGTGGTGTGGGCCGCGCCGAAGAGGTCGATCTGGTTGGAGGTTTCGACCATGTTGTGCGAGGCGATGACATCCAGCTCGGCAACGGAGTTGATCGTATGCGCGATTAATGAAGCGAGTTCCCCCAGGAGTTCCTCGCCGGTGAACACGATGGGGACCGCTCCTTCTTGGGGTTCGTTCCCCAGGGCGGCGTCGAGGAACTGGAACGTGACAACGTTTACGCCGTCGCTGACGGTGAAGGTGTGTCCTTCCGAAATCTCCTTGGCCGCCGGCGCCCAAAGCGTGAGGCTGTCGCTCATCCGGTCGTTCGTATCGTAGGCACTGAAGAGAACCAGGTCTCCCATATACAACATGCCGTACTGCGTACCGGTGCGGATTTCCAGCTCGTACCGCCCGGTCGTGATGGCCGAGCCGGTGGTTTGCGGTGAAAACGTGTCTTCCGGCTCCGCGTCGGTGATCATTTCGCCGCGTTCCGTGAAACCGATGATGATGTCGTCGATGTAGAATCCCTCGAACCGGTTGTTCTGCCCGCGGCCGTTGTTCGCGAACCGGTCGAGAGGGATGTCGTTGGCGAGATGCTCGCCGTCCCCCATGAGGAAGTTCGAGAATGGGAGGGCCAGCGGGGGTTCTCCGGTGAAGGGGTCCGGCGGGATGACTTGATGACCGATGACGTGGAGGAATTCCCCGTCGACCTTGATCGAGGTGAAGAAGTCCGGGAGGTCCTCCTCGCTGAACGTGGCGTCGATGACGGTCGCCAGGGCGTGGGCGACCTCCGCGGCCGTCATTCCGGCGTGGATCGGAACCGCGACGGCGGGCTCGCCGTTCATCGATTCGCCGGTCACCGTACCGGGGGCGTCTCCTTCCACCAGCAGGGCCTCGGCGTCGGTCGCGACGTTCATCGCCCCCTGGAGGTACACTCTGTTGTCCTTGACGTGCGCGATGACTTCGCCCACAAGCGGAGGATCGGCCTCGGGATCGTTCGGGAAGGCCGCCGAAACCGCGTCGAACAGGGCGTCGGCCACCTCGGCCGTGGACATCGCGGCATGGATGAGCACCGGAGTGTTCCCGGGCATCTCCTGGCCGGCTTGTTCGACGAATTCGAGCGTCGCCGAAGCGGTCTCGCCGTCGATGGTTATGGTCTCGCCGAGGGCGATCGCGGCCCCCGCCACGTTGGGCAGCACGAGGCTGAATCCCATGTCGAACTCGAACATCTGTTCGTCGATGGTCAGCGAATCGCCGTCGATCAGTTGGTTTCCGGGAATCGCCGTCAAATAGGCGCCGGTGGTGTTGGACGCGAAGGAGCCGGGAGCGTCGCCGACGTTCAGCTTTCCGGCGGTACTGAAGACGAACCTCAGCCGCAGGTTATCCAGCCCGGCGTAAGGCAGCAGGTTGACGACCGCCTGCCGCCATCCTCCACCGACGTCGTCGTTGAGTTCCACGCGGCGTGCGTCCTCTTCATCGAGGACGGTCGGGTCGAAGGCGTATTCCAGCGGCGACTCTCCATAAAGGTTCGTATTCGAGGCGAGGAGGTCCCAGGCGGCGCCGTCGGCTGAAATGTAGACCTGCGCGCCGTCCCAGACGTCGCCCCCTTCGGTATCGAGGAAGTAGTTGAAGAAGAGCTTCGGCCTGTCGGCGCGAGAATAGCCGGCAAGGCTGAAGGTATTCGTCGTGAGCGCACCGTATGCGCCGCCGGGGGTGTCGTACGTATTGAGCAACTCCTCGCTCGTGTACCCGGAGGAGGCGAAGATCGCCTGGTTCAGGGGGGTATCGAATTCACGATACATCGCCGCGCCCGGTTGGGCGTAGATCGAGCCGTCGCCGTCGGGGTCTTCGAGGCCGAAGTAGAAACTGGTTCCTCCAGGAATAGGATAATCGGGCTCTTGACGCGACATGTCGTGCGCGGTGGTCACGCCGTGTCCGGGCGTCTCGTCGTAGCGCGCGGTGGGGTGCCAGAGGTTGTAGTCGATATTCGAGAAGGTAACACCGTTGATGTAACCGAGACCGGTCGGAATGGTCGAGAAGCCGTCGAAGAAGATCGGTTGAGGAACTCCTTCCAAGTCGAAGGCGTGCAACCGCCCTTGAGAATCGGTCGCGAAGAGCATTTCCGCGTAGGGGCCGGTCGGTTCCAACTCGCCTTCCTCGGTGAGTCCGCGGCCGACGGTCGCGGGTCCCCGGTCCAGGCCGCTGAAGGGAGCGTCCTCGAAGACGACGATCGGCATGAGCGCGGCGCCGACGCCGTCAATATGCCGAATCCGCCAGAAATCCTCCTCCTCGGGCGGATCAGCGTCCGGATCGGTTACCTTCGGCTCGTTGACGACCTCCATCCCCGGGGTCGTGAAATCGTCGACCTGATAGAACCCGCCCTGGTCATCGACGGCATAAAGGTTGCCGTTGACGAAGGTCAAGCCGGTGATCCGGCCGCCGGAGCCGCCGCCGGAGGCGGTCAAGCCGGGCGCATTTCGGACAATAATCCGATTGGAGTCGGAGAGGTTGCCGATTCTCACGGCGCCGCCGCCGGCTTCGGCGGAGAAATCGGGCGTTTCCCCGCCGACGTTGGCCGTGTTGATCGCGATGGAAATTGCCGAGGCGACCTCGGCCGAGGTCATTCCGGCGTGGACCAGGACCGGCACGTTCCCGGGCATGACGCCGGGCGCGGCACCGGCCGTCTGGAAGAAGGCGGGAGTTCCCGCGAAATCGACGCTCGTAACCGGGGCATTGAGCGTAATGCGGTTACCGCCGGCGAAGGCGCCGTCCGCGTAAAAGGCATTGATCCCGTCGACGGCCGCCTGGAGGACGCTGAAGCGGCCGGCGGCGGGGTCGAACGAGATGATTCGGTTCCCCGGCGCGACGCCGGCCGTGTTGACGTAGGAAACCCCCGCGAGCCCAGCCACGCTGACGAGGGCGCCGTCGTTGCCGTCGCCGTCGGCGTCGCCGGAGAGGAGGATTTGGGAACCGGAGACGGTGGCGGTTACACCAAGGGCCGAACCGCCGGAGACGGTGGCGCCGTTGATGGCGTTGGCCAGTGCCTGGGCGGCGGCGTTATTCGAGGAGACGCCCTGCAGATAGACCGCGTTGAAATCCTCGTTTTCGAGCGCACCGTCGAAGTCGATCTCGAAATTGGCGAGGGCGCCATTCTCGTTATGAATCGTGAACGTGTCTCCGTCGGCGAGGCCGTTGAAGCTCTCGACGGTGAGGATGTGGGTACGGCCGTCGTCGAATTCGAAGGTGGTTCCGTTGACGACGAACGTATCGCCGTCGCGGACCTGTTCGTCCTCGACGTAGCGAACCTCGAATCCGAAGTCCAGCTCGAAGGTAAACTCGACGCCGTCGATGAAGATCGGCGGATCCTCCGGGTCCAGACCCGGTTCCTCGACGTCGTCCTCCTTGATGCTGAAGTACATACCGTCGGTCAGGTCGTCGTAGAGATCGTTGATCCTGTTTTCGGCCGGGACAACGCCGATGAACGGGGCGCTTTGCAGCCAGCCGTAAGGAATCGGCATCGACTCGACCCACTCGTCCGGGTCGTCCAAGGGAGTAGTGGCCGGGCGAACGGCGACACCGTCGGCGTTAAACAGGTACATGACGTTCTGGTCGTACTCGATGTCACTGCCGCCAAGGCGGTTCCCCACCGCCAGGAAGGCCCCCGGTTCGAGCGGGTTTTCGCCCCGGGCGAGCTGGAAAGCGCCGAGCATGTCATGCGGGATGAAGACCATGGCCTCGAATTGGATTCCCACGTTGGCGACGACGTACTCGATGTCGTCATCGACCTGGCTCTCGTAGGTGATGATTCCGTCGTCCTGGTCGTACAAGATAGCGCCGTCGGCGGTGCTGATCTGCATATAGTGGCCGCTGTCGGCGTCGAACGCGCCGGTGCTCATTCCGAAGAGACGGCCGTCGGCGCGCATGATAATATCGCCGAAGGGGTTCGTCTCGCCGCCGCTGATGACGGCGGTCGGTCCGGTAAGGTCGGTTTCCACGACGCCGGTGAAGGGATCGATCGTGAACACGTCGGCGCCGTTGGTGACGTAGAGGACGACATCGCCGAGATGGAACTGGTCGACCGCGAGGGCCAGCTCGAACACGTTGGTACCGGAGAAGAGTTCGACGGGCGCCTGGTTCGGCGCGAGGGGACGCCCCAACGCGGAGAGAACCGCCTCGGACGGTTCGCCCTCTTCGATGTTTCCGAGACCCAAGGTGATGTGGTCCTCGGCGACGCGGTTGACCGAGTTGACCGGCTCACGGCGAATGAGGTCTTGCTTGAGGGCATCGGCGACCATTCCGGGCCCGGTGACGGCCACGTAGTAGGTGCCGCTTCGAGAAAGGAAGACGGGGCCGACGTAGGGGTCCTTCGCTCCGAAGGAACCGGCGGCCAGGTTGTCTTTATCAGTCCGCATGCCCCGCACGGCGTCGTCGGCGATATTCGAATCGTCACCGCGGTAAATGAGGCGGCCCTCGTCGTCGAAGACCCATATCTGCGTGTCCGGACGGCCGGTTCCATCGGCATAGTCGATGTCGAAGACGACCGGCCACATCGCCGGGGTGTCGGCGTTGACCCCCTCGATACTTTGCACGCCGGTCAGGTCGATCTGGAACTGGAACCAGTCGACGTCCGTTGGGGAACTGATGTCCCCGATTACCTTGATCGCCGCGGCGTTCGTCTGGAGAAGATTGCCGATATCAATGGCGTTCTCGCGGGTATCGTTGTTCGAGTTCCAGGTCCACATCAATCCTTCGGGGGTCTCGATGAACTCCTGGTATTCGCTCGTCTCTGCCAGCAATGGGGAATTGGCCGGAAGGCCGAACATTTCGATCCCGTTCGTCGCGTAATGGATGCTGGCGTATTGGACGGTGGACCCGGGGTATTCCTGGGTCGCGCGGAGGCGGACCTGCAACTGGTAGGCACCGGAGGTGAGGCCTTCTCCGGTCGCGCCGGAGGCGCTTCGGACGCGCACGTAGTAGGTCCGGGTTTGGCCGGCGGTGCCCGGCAGAACGACGCGCATGCCGGCGTCCATCATATTGACGGAGTAGGTATCCTTACTTAGCCAAGCGTCGCGGTCCATGGGCGCGGCGAACATCGGCTGGGCGAGGCCCCGGTTGACGTAGACCTCCGCCGCGCCGATCTGCTCGGCGTAGGAGTTGTCGGAGGCGGCGAAGACGACCTGGCCGTCGGCGTCGATGAGTTCGACGACCGTGTCGAGCGCCTGGCTGGTGCGGTCGATGTCGATCCAGACCTCGGTCCCGGCGGTGGCGTCAAAGCTGTAGACGTCCATATCGTTGGTATCGTCCGCGCGGATCGCGCCGTTGACCTGGAAACCCAGGCGAAGCACGTCGTCGCCGGATTTTTCGTTCTTGGCGAGTTTTCCGAGGTATTGGGCGTTCTTGGGCTCGTCGTTCGTCGTCCCCGATTTCGGGTCGAAAACCGCCTCTCGCTCCTGCACGACGGCGACGTTCCGGTCGTTGGAGTACTTCTCCAGGCGGATGCTCCGCCATCTTCCGGCCGTCGGGACGCCGTTGGCGTTGTCCGTGTTCGTTTGGGGATTGCCCCAAGGATCGAAGCCGGCGCCGAACGAATCGTCCTCCAGGGCCGTCAAAACGACCGGGTGACCGGGAGTTCCGATGATCTGCAACGTACCGCCGATGCGGTCATCGATCTCCTGGGCGACGCCCATCGCGGTGAAACCGGCTTGCGGGCCGGAAAGCTTCACGACCAGGCTCTCGCTACCGGAACTTTGCAGACGCAGGCCGCTGTAGGTGTGGTGGTTGGGAATGACGATCTCGTCGCGGACGACGTGAACGATATCGGTGTCATCCCAGATCGACTCCGTGGTGAGGGTGCCTCCGCGGACCAACATGCCGTTGATGCCGTTGTTCGTCATCCGGTTCTCGCGGACGAGCGGGCCGTAATTGTCGAGGTAGGCGATGAACGCCTCGTCATATCCGGTGGAACGGCCGAGGTCCGGGTTGGACCGGAAGTTCATCGCGTTGACGTCGATGCTCAGCGCGTTGCCGGCGTTATGGCGGATGATGTTGTTGACGATGACCGGCTGCGCGCCGCGGATGAAGACGGTCGCCTCGGTGCCGGGGGCGATATTTCCTCGCCCGTAGCGGCTTCCGGCGAAACCGGCGTCGTTGTATTCGAGGATGCCGTTGGCGATTCGGACGTCCGCCTGATGGATTTCGATCGGGTTGAAGGACGCCTGGTTTCCGCCTTCGATGAGCGTGGTTCCGCCGCCGTACGCGATGAGGGCGCGGTCGATGCTCCCACTGGCGGCGGTCCCGAAGTAGATGCCCCCCCAGTCGCCCGGAGAGGCCTCGTCGCCGCTGGTGTTGGCCGAGGTATCGAACGTTCCGCCGGCTCCGTAACGCAGGTCCAGAAGCGACGTGAAGATGATCGGATAGCCGGGAAGCCCCTCGGCGAGGACCTGGGAGCCGCTTTGCGCCTCGATCCGCGAGCCGTTGAGCTTGACGGTAACGCCCGGGTCGACGGAGAGCCGCCCGTCAAGCCGGGCGGTCCGGTTGCCGGCGATATCCTCGAAGGGGCCGCCGGGGTTGCCGCTGATGACGAGGTTTTCGCCCACGATGTGAACGATGTCGGCGTCGTCCCACCGCGCGGCGATCTCCACTTCCTTCAGGGTGTCGCCGGCCGGCGTGACGGTGCGGACGAAGATTCCATTGAGACTGTTCTCCACGACGCGGTTGCCGCGGATATCCGGTCCAACGCGGCCGTAATCGGCGGTGTAAACGTCGCCGAAGAAGTGGGTCTCTTCGAAACTGTTGGGATCCGCCGACATCGCCGCGTCTTCGCTGAAGCGGATGGTGTTGAAGGCGACGGTCGGCCGGGCCTCCACCATGTGGATCGGGTTGTAGACCGACGTGACCGAGTTCACCTTCACCTGGCCGCCGCCGTAGCGGATATCGGCGCCGGCGACGTAGTTGAGGAATATCCCTTCTTCCTCCCAGACCGGGAATCCGTAGTCGTAGTCGTATTCGTTGCGGAAGACGAGCCCGCCCCAGTCGCCTGGGGTGCCGACGGTGGCGATCTCGTCGTGGTCGACGCCGAAGAGTTCGTCGAAGTACGACGTGAAGAGGACGCTTTGATGGGGCGTACCGAGGACCTGCAAGGCGCCCTTGCTCCGATCGATGCCGACGGCGCCGGTTCCGACGTCGATGTTCGCTTCGGAGAGCTTCAGCACCGCGCCGGCGTCGATCATGACGGTGACCCCCTTCGGGACGTTCAAACGCCAGCCGTCCGGCAGGGGGTTGCCCAGGCGGTCGTAGCCGATTTCGTAGGCTTCGTCGACCTTGGCCAGGACGACCGAGACGTTGTTCGAGGTGGGATTCGCCGTGACGATGTCGCGAGTTCCGTCGCGATTGAGATTACCGACGGCGAGTCCGAGCGGCGCTTCGCCCATGCCGACGGCGCGGCGCCGGGCGAAGGTTCCGTTCCCGTTGCCGTAGAGGACGAGGACGTCGTTCTCGCGCGCGACGACGATGTCGACGGCCGTGTCGTTGTCCATGTCGGCGAGCACCATGGCGCGGGGCACCCCCCCTGCGCCGTAATTTACCGCGTCGTAGAACCGGCCGTCCCCGATGCCGAGGAGGACGGAAACGTTTTGGGTTCCCTGGTTGGCGGAAACGATATCGAGCGCGCCGTTTCCGTTCAGGTCGGCCAGTCCGACCGCGATGGGAACGCCGCCGACCGCGTAGCTGAGTGGTGCCTCGAACGTGCCGTTGCCCCTGCCGAGGAGGACCGCGACGCTGTTGTTGCCGCTGTTGGCGGTGACCAGGTCGATGGCGCCGTCTCCGTTGAGATCGCCGGCGGCGACCGAGCGGGGGGTGCTGCCGACGGAGATCTGGGTTTGCGGTTTGAAGGTGCCGTCGCCGTTTCCGGAAAGGATCGACAGATTCCCCCCGTCGGAGTTCACGACGATCAGGTCGAGCGCGCCGTTGCCGTTGAGGTCGGCGGCGGCGACGGCGGTGGGGCCGTTACCCACGTTGAACACGCGCGGGAAGCCGAACTGGCCGCGGCCGTTGCCCAGGAGAACGGAGACGGTATTATCGCCGCCGTTGACGGTGACGATGTCCATGTCGCCGTCGCCGTCGAGGTCTGCCATCAATACGGCGTTGGGCGCCTTTCCGGCACCGACGGATTGCTTTCTCTGGAAGGTGAACGTGCCGTCACCGTTTCCGAGCCAGATCGAGATCGAATTGTCGGCCGTGTTGACGGCGACCATGTCGGCGATGCCGTTGCCCGTCAGATCGCCCACGGCGACGGCGGAAGTCTCCGCGGCGGCCGCGTACGTCGTCGGGGCAAGGTACTTCTGGTCCGTCCTATTTCCCACGATTCGGACGATTTGCCCTTCGGCGGCCAACGCCAGTGCGCGGTCGATCTCCGTGAAGGGGGTTTCGATCGTCCCATCGGCGAGGGCCGGGTTGGCCGTCTTGTCGACGTAGAGCGTCTCGTCCTCGGTGGCGACCGTGAACCAGAAGTTGTAGATTCCGCCCGGTCTCCCATCGGCGTCGCCGTCGAAGAGCGTCTGCGTCGTGTCCATCAGGTGCGAACCCGGCAGAGCGTCCGGGACGAAGTTCAGGTGCAGCTCGTACTCTCCTTGGGTCCGTCCACCCAGGCCGGTACCGGGAATGGTCGGGTCGAACTCGGTATTACCGGTACTGGTGACCGCGACGTAATAGGTTCCCGGCTGGAGGTGGACCTCGACGTAGGAGTCGTTACTGAAGTAATCGTCGTTCCGCGCGACGACCTCGCCGTTTCCGCCGAACAGGGTGATGACGCTGTCGAGCAGGCTGACGGATTCGAGCCGCTCGGCGACCGTCTCCGCGCTGAAGGTCCCGCTCGCCTCGAGGGTGAATTCATAGACGTCGATGTCGTTCGAGTCGGGCCGGTACAAGTATTGCAGGTGGACGATGTCGGCGTTACCGGGATAGACCCCTTCGGCGCCGGTATCGGAATAGCCCTCCTCGGTCCCGCTGCCCATGACCGTTAGCGGGGGCAGGTCGTAGGTGTGGCCCAGCATCAGGGCGTGGCCGATTTCGTGCATCATGACGGTGTAGAAGCCGCTTCCCCACGTATAAGGCCCCGTCTGGAAGTCGGCGTAGTCCAGCACGACTCCGCCGGGGCCTCCGAGTCCCGCGACCCCGCCGGGGCCGGTGGGAATCGTCGGATCGAGGGCGCGCAGGTCCCCCACCGCGATGGGGATTCCCCCCGCCTCCGCCTCGACGAACTGGACGCCGGCGTAGTAGGCGAAGAGCTCCATGATATTCCGGACCAGGTCCTTCTGGTCTTCGTTGATCATGTTCGTCAGCGCATTCCCTTCGGGGTCGCTGCCGTAGACGTGCGGAAAGCTGTAGTACAAGGTCGCGACGCCGTCCATCCCGTCGGCCCCCGCGCCCATGTAATGGGCTTCGACCGCCTGGTGGATGGGCAGGTCGCGGTGTCCCGGTTCGTCGATGCCGCCCGGCCATTCCAGCGGATAGGGTACCGGGTCGATGGAGGAGGCGAGGACCCAGCTCTGGGCGTTCATGGCGCTGCCGAGGGCGCCCAACGAGGCCGCGTCGGCGAAGCTGTCGCCCGGGTCGTCGAAGGAGGGGGCAGAGGTGTCGATCTTGCGGTACTCGTTTCCGATGCGCAGCCGGTAGGCGCCGGATCCGTAGGCGGCGAGGTCCTCGGCGAACGTGAGGACCGCCTTGTCGGCGACCGGATCGTAGCTGACGCTCTCCGGCAGGATGACGGTGTCGTCCTCGGTATCCGCCGTACCGGCCGTGTTGATAAGCTGGTAGAAGTTCGGATTCTGCGCCGAGGCGACGTGGAGGTCGTCGTCGTTGAAATAGACCTCGATGACGTTCCTCGCCTGGGTCAACGAACCGTCGGAAAGCCGCGTGATCGGCTGGGGAACGACCGCCATGACCTGGGCCCCCAGGTCGAGGCTGAACCGAATCGTCTGATCGTTTCCGTCGTGGAACGGAACGCCCCTCGTGTTCAAGAGCGGGTGTTCCCCCGCGCCGAAAATGGTGATTCGATAGTCGTCGTCGGGGAGGGTCTCGGCGAACCGGACGATGATCTCGTTCGGCCTTTCGCCGATGCCGATCCAACCGAATTCGACCTGCCGATCGTTGGCGTTTCCGAAAACACCGTCGCCGCCGCTACGGACGACGCGGATGCCCTCTTCCAACGTGGCGAGGTCGAAGACCTGACCCTCGTTGAATCGGAAGGTCAGTTCGCGCGGGCCGATCTTGAGCGTTTGACCGTCGGTCAGGTTCGCCCCGTCGTTCGGAATAATGGCCACGAGTTCCGGCGGTACGCTAAGCGACTGGCCGGCGGAGGTCTCGGTCCCGTAGGCGGTGAGTCGCCAGGAATTGAGGGTGCCGGTCCTACCGCTGATTTGATCGCGGACTTCGAGAATCCACTCTCCCTCGGCTGACTCTCCCCAGCAGTGGGTGGTGGTGAACGTCCAGCCTTCGAGTGGGTTGAACCAACTCCACCAAGTCTCGCCGATCGAGGTCTTGGAGAGGACGGATTTCGTACCCGACGGCGAGGTGAGGATGATCTCCAGGTCCCCGACGGAGGGATGCACGATGTCAACGAAGACCTCGACATATTCCAGGGAGTTGATCTGCCCTCCCAGGTAGGTGGACGAGGCGACACCGGCGGCGGAGTTGTCGGGGATGCTCCGGTTCACCGGGATGTCGCCGCTGCCGAGGGCAAGCTCGTCGTCGACGTTGACCCATTGGCGCGCCAAGGAGACGGCGGCCGCGGCGTCGACCACGCCGAATCCGTAATCGTGGCTGACCATGTACCCGGCGCCGTTGGCCGTCCAGTCGGAGCCGTACGGGTCGTTCTGTCTAGCCGTCTCGACGAGGATGTGCTGGACGTCGCGATAGGTAAGATCGGGGTTCGCGTCGAGCATCAGGGCGACGATGCCGGAAACGAGCGGCGTGGCGGAGGACGTTCCGCCGAACGTGGACGTGTAGTCGAGATCGGGTAACGGATCGTCGTCCGCGTCGCCCGGCAGATAGTTGTAACCTTCGTCTCCAGTCCGGTCCGTTGTCGTTATGCCACTGTAAACGCTACTCGATGGCGCGGATACGAGCAACGCCGCTCCGGGATTGGAATAGTAGGAGTAGCTGCCGGCGTGGTCGACCGCGGCGACGGCGATGGTGTATCGGGAATTCGCAAAAGACTGCTGGTTGACGTTTCCACTGAGTTCGCGGTCGTTTGCCGCGCCGAAAACATACACGTTCCCTAGTCCACCGCGTCCATTGGTAACCCCTTCGTGAAGAGCGGCATACTCTTCGGGCGCCATGGCGGTGTAGTACCAGGAATTCGCCCAACTGTTGTTGTACACATCGATGCTCTGGTACTGGTGAACAAGCGCTTCGGCGATTTCTTGGGTTGTCGGGTAGTTTCCGTCGGATCCTTGCGATAACATGCGGATTCCCGCCAGTTCTGCGGCAAGGGCGCTGCCGGAGACGCCGATTCCATTGTTGCCATTCGCCGCCGCGACGCCCGCGACCGCCGTGCCGTGGTTGTCGCTTGACCAAACGGGGCTGGGATCTTGATCATTGTCGGAGAAGTCATAACTGAGATCGCTACGATACCGACTCTGCAGGTCCGGGTGATCCCACTGGAGACCGTCATCCAAAATACCGATCACGATGCCGTCACCGGTCGCGTGATCCCACGCCGGAACGACATTGGCGTCCTGCCCCGAGATTCCGCCGTTCTGTCCGGTGTTCTGCAGGTGCCACTGGTCGCCGAAAAGGGGATCGTTTGGCACGAAGAGCTTCTTCAGCTCCTTGGGTACCACCGGGTAGAACGTCTCGATTCCCCCCGTCTGCGTCAAGAGGCTCGCGACCTGCGACCAATTCGTCTCCGGGGAGAAATCCCATACGGTGAAGTTCTCGGGGAGAAGCGCCGCCTGGCCGTGGAAATCGGCTCCGAACGCCGCCGAGAGGAGGCTCGCGTCGATCTCTTCGCTGACGGACACGACCCAGCGCGTGGTCTGGTCGAGCCATTCCTCCTTGTAGGAACTCAAATCGGAGGCCTTGGCGATGGCCTGCTGCAATTGGGCCTGCCAGAACGCGCTGCTTTCGATTCCCGAGCTGACGCTCAACAGGACGCGGTCCTCGAACTGCTCGAGACGCGGATCGCGGTTCCGGAGCTGCTTGAGGACGTCTCGTCCCTTGTCGGTCGACGCGCCACCTCGACTCTTCCTCGTGTTTCCGAAACGGCGGAACATGTCCCAAATCATCATGGGGAATCTCTCCTTAAACATTATGACACCAGCAACGTCGCTGTTCGTGTTTTCAGGGAATCGGGAATCGTAACTATTACCCAAACGGGGATCAACTGCGTTACCGTTCAATCTGCCCTCGCGCCGTCTTTGTACCGCGCGATCGCAGAGAACACCACAAATAGGGGCTTGGCCGCCGGAGATAGTGCCCCGGCGGCCAGTTCATCCTCTTATATCTACTCGTCGCCAAACATCTGGAAGAACCGGTCCGCGGATTGCACCGCGGCGGTCTTCGGTCCGCCATTCCGCTTGGCGCGGAGGTTTTCGATCTCGTAGGCCCAGGCCAATTCGGCAATCGTCGTTTCCGAGCCGGGAGTCACTTCCAGGCCGTCGAACAGTACGTCGGCCGCCGCGGCTTCCCGCTTTCGGGGGCCGTAAATCGGTCCTACAGTCTTAGTAAGCGGTACCGGCTCGGTTTCCATCGGAGCGACCATGGGAGCTTGCGCCGCCGCCGCGACCGGAGCCGTTTGTCCCCAGTTGGAGCGGATGATATCCAGGTCGCCCGTGTTGACGACGCCGTCGCCGTTGGCGTCGCCCAGGGCGCGGTCGCCGGCGGTCACGGTTTGTCCCCAATTCGACCGGATGATGTCCAGGTCGCCGGTGTTCACCACGCCGTCCCCGTTGAGGTCGCCGGGGATGGAGGTGTCGATGGTGCTCGGGGCCGTGTTGAGCACGCTCAGTCCGGTGTAGTCCTCGACTTCGCCGACGTCCGGGGCGGCCGGATCGGAGAAGACGACGCGGGCGACCGCGCCGTTGACCGTTTGGGCGCCGGGAATATCGGCCCAGTTGAACGAGAGGCGGTTGGTTCCCGTCGCCACCGCGGCGCCGTTGAGTATCCGTTCATCGGCGTCGAAGATGCCGTTTTGATCGAAATCGATCCAGGCGCTGACGACGCCGGCGGCCGAGGCCGAGACGGTAATCGTCTGCGTCGCGTTGCGAATATCTAGCGCGCCGAAGGCCACGCCGTCGTCCGGCTCGCCGATCCTCGGCGCCGTCTCCGCGTCAATGCCGCTGCCGAGATGGAACCCTTCGCGGATCTGCCTGGAAATGACCGCGTAGTTCTCCAAATCGCCGTAATCGCGCGAGACCGTGTTCCCGTCCATGCGGACCCGAGCCGGAGCCGAGAATGGGAAGCCGACGACCGTGTAGACCCCGCCGGAAATCAGCAGGCCGACCGGCGACGTGTGCAATCGCTCGTACGTCAGGACGTCCTGGAAGGTGTAGGTCTGGCCGGAATAGGCTAGATCGTAAAGCTTCAGCGTATCGTCGCCGCTCGAGGGGACGACCTCGGCGGAGGCGAAACCGTCCGCCTGGAGGCTGTAAACGGTTTGCCCTTGGGCGTTCCTTCGCGAGGCGTTCAGCCGGCTCGGCCGGGCGGCAATGGTGTCGCCGAAGGAGGAACCGGTGAGGATGACGTGGTCGGCACCGCCGCCTCCGACCGTGTGGATCGTCTCGGTCTCGTATATTTCAACCCTTACCGGACCGCCCTCGTAGGTGGACGCGCCGACGCTGCTGGGTTGCAGCCGGAACGTCTCCGCGGCACTGGTGCCGGTGAGCGTGGCCGTGTCGTTCCCGCCCAGGCCCGTGAACTTGACGGTGGCGACCCCTTGCGGAATCGTGTAGGTCTTCGTTTGGCCGGCGGTGGTGACGCGGACCGTGGAAGCGGCCGCGGTGGAGCCCGCGATAAACTCGAAGTGATCGTCGCCGGCGGTACCCGGAATGACGAACGACTCCCTCGCTTCCGGGTGAACGATCAGGGAATTCACGTTCAGACCAAAGACCCTGGTGAAGAGGCCGGTAAAATCGGTGGGACTGGGGAGCCCCGTATCCGGGTATTGCGGTTCGACCCAGGTGGGATCGAACCACCAGGTACCGTCTCTGTACCAGTTGGGTTCGATCCAGTTGGTCTCCATCCAGTTGGGCCCGCTCCACGCGGCGGCGACGTTTCCGTCGTTGTCGATAGCGACCGCCGAGCCGAATTGATTCCCCTTGGTGACGCCGTTGAGCCGGAACTCGTTCGACAAGGCATTGCCGTTGACGTCGAAGAGCCTCGCGTAGACGCCCATATCGTCGGTGATGTCGTTGCCCTTGTCCCAGCCGGTCCAACTGATGACGAACGTACCGCCGAAGTTCATGTCGACGTCCGGTTGGAACTGCCGCCGGGCGGTCGTCTGGTTCACGCGGAACTCGTTGGTGATGCTGGCATCGAACGACATGACCCGGGCGTAGATGCCGTCGTCGCTGCCATCCTGGCCGAAACTGGTCCAAGTGACGACGAATCCCGCGACGCCCGGTCTGCTGTGCATGGCGACTTGGGGATCGTACTGGGAGTACTGGGTCGTCTGGTTCACGCGGAATTCCCCGCCGTAGGGATTGCCGCCGTTTAAGTACTTCTGGCCGTAGACTCCCCACTGGCTTCCATCCTGGCCGTCGCTCTGCCATACGATGACGTAATTCCCCCAACGGTCCATGGAGACGTCGGAGTTGTTCTGACCGCCGGAGGTCCACGTGTTGACGCGGACATCGGAGGAGAAGCCGGCGGCCGGCGTGCAGTTCGCGTTGAACAAGCGGTGGAATACCCCGTCGCCGGAGCCGTCCTGTTCGAAGCTGGTCCACGAGACGACGAACTGGCCATTCGTCGGATTCATGCCGATGCTCGGTTGCGACTGGCGCTCGTACTTCGTGACGTTGATACGGAAGTTGCCGCCGATCTTGATTCCGGACGCGTCGAACTTCTGGCCGAAGACGCCCGTCTGATCGCCGATCAATTCACCGGCTCCGGACCAGACGACGACGAAGGTGCCGTCGTCGGCGATGGCCACGTCGGGTTCGATCTGGTTATTGTCCGATTCGAATTGAGCGTCGACCGGCGCGTCGGCGACCCAACTGTTGACGACGAATTCCGTACCCTTCGGCCGGCCGTAGCGATCGAACCGCATACCGACGATATCGGTCTGGTGGACGGGCAGCACCTGGGTGACCTCCCCGGTGGTCGTTCCGTCGCCGGTCGTGTCTTGGGTGAATTCGACGTCCGCCAAGTACTGGGCGAGGGTTTCGCGCGTCCAGACCGCGACGTAGTCGCCGGAGTTGTTCCGCGCGATTGCCACGTTGTCGTGATCACCGATGATGCTGAGAATGTATTGCTCCTCGAGCGTGACGGTCCCGTCGTCACCGGTGGTCCCGCCGGTATCGTCGTCCCCGACGAACACGGGAATCGGGAAGAGCGGGAGCGAGGTGAAGCGTTCGTCGGAATCACCGTCGACCGGCGTGGTCGGGTTGCCGCTCTTCATACGGAAGGTGAAACCCATACCGCCGGTGAGGCTGGGAACCGGGGTGTACGGAGCCGATCCATCGTACCAGAGGCCGTAGTTCCAATCGTAGCCGTAGGCCTCGCCGGTGCCACCGGGGCGGAATCCCGTCCGTGCCAGCGGATTGCCGGCGATATCCTGGATACGGGTCCTCGCGAAGAGGGTGTACTCGCCGTCGGGCAGGAACTGGCGGTTGAAGTTGACCTGGGCGACCCATTTGCCGAGGACGGAGTCGTACCCGAAGGAAACACTCGCGATACCGCCGGGGATTTCCTCCCCTTGGCCGTTCATGATTCCCCAGTTATTGACGTTCTCCACCGAGTTGAAACCGGTCGTTCCGGCGCGGACCTGCTCGCTGAAGACGACCTTGACGGCTCCGGTCGACCCGAAGATGGTGTCGTAGTCGTAGATCAGCGCGCCGTTTAGGGTCCGAAGTTCGGTGACGATCGGGCCGGCCGTGTCGGTGGTCTCCTTGAAACGGCGAACGAAGATGCCGTTCTCGTCTCCAACGCCATTACCGGCCCAGACGACGATATAGCTTCCGTCCGGCTGCATCGCGACGGTGGGATGCTGCTGGATTCCGGCCGTCGTGTAATTCACCAGCCGTTGCGGGCCGACCGGCGCGGAGATGACGTCCGGAGCGAATGTATCCAGAATCCCGTCTCCGTTGGTATCGAGGGCGAATTCGGGGATACCGTCCCCGTTGAGGTCGACTCCTTGGGAATAGCTCGCCGCGTGGAACCGCCGCATGAACACTCCGGCGTCATCCTGGTTGCCGATGAGCTGCCAGTTCTCCGGGTTGAGCGGGTCGGGCTCCGCGCCCTTACCATTCCACGCGATGACGAAGTCGCCGTCGGCGTCTATGGCGACCGAGGGATTGACCTGCGCCAGGTTGAACATCTCGCTCGCGGTGATCCGGTCGATGGAGTCGTCGTCCTGGAGGGTGATGACGAGGTTCGCCTGCTGGACGCTTTCGCCCAGGGGCGTGCCGTCCCAGCCGAAGCGGTTGTAGTAGATGCCGTAGCTCTCGGTGTCGCCCCCCTCCAAGTCGTTGTCGCGGAAGCTCTCCCAGACGATGGTGAAGTTTCCATATTTGTCCATCGCGACTTGCGGATTTCGGGCGACGCGTTCGATGTCCAACTCTCCCGGGCTGCCTCCGACCGTCGGATCCTCGGGCTCGTGGGTCGCGTCGTCGGGCGCCAGATCGCCGTCGCTGGCGACGAATTCGACGAGGTCCTCCGCGACGATGAATCGCTCGCGGAAGAACCAATCCGGAACGTCGGGGTTCCACGCCAGAGAGAAGCGGCGGGCCATGATGTCCGTATTGGTGACGACGCCGTTGGTCTGCGCGGTGATTTGCTCCCAGACGAAAACGACGTGGCCGAAGGAGTCCATGGCGACCGACGGATTCACCTCGGGACCGCCGAGACCGCCGGTGGAGGTTCCGGTGCCGGGGAGATCGGCGGAGTTCACGCGGAATTCGTTACCGAGGAGGAAGCCCCGGTAATCGAATGCCTGGGCCTTGATGTCGTTGAAATAACTGAAAGCCTGTCCCGTGGTGACCCACGTGACGATGAAGTTCCCGTAATCGTCCATGGCGACGTCGGGATGGACCTGGTCGTTCGCTTCCTCGGTATTGACCTGGATTTCGCGGAATGCATCGACCGAGGTTCCCCAGACGGGATCGGAGGTGCTGCGCCCTTCGGTGGCGTTCGCCGCGAGCCGATTGCCGACGGCGTCGAACCGCTGTGCGTAGACGTTCCAGGTGTCATTGTCCGGATTGCCGTCCCCGTCGGGAACGAGTCCCTGCCAGACGACGACGAAGTCACCGTCGGCATCCATCGCGATCGAGGCGTTTCTGTGGAGGCCGGGCTGTTTGTTCACCTGGCCGGAGTTGATCAAGGCGTCGTTCCTGTTGTAGACCGCGTAGAAGACGTTCGAAGTCGTACCGTCGGCGTGATAGCCGGTCCAGACGACCGCGTAATCACCGTCGTGGTCGATCGCGACGGACCGATTGGAACTCTCGCGGGCCAGTCCGGCGCCTCCCGGTTCGGCGAGACGCTGTTCATTCGCGACCGGATCGGCGGCGGAGTTCGGATTGACCCGGAGTTCCGGACCGAGAATCCGATCGTCCGAGGTCACGTTGAAGCGGAATGCGTAGCCGGCGGCGCCATTGAGGGTTCCGGGAGAGCCGTCGAAGTCCGCGTCGAGCCGGTTGCCGGCTTGGTCGGTAACCAGGTCGCGAACGGTTAGAACGTATTGCCCGTTCTGCAACGGGCCCTCACCCGGGCTGATTCCGTTGTTGTCGAAGGTGACGACCGCCTCCCATCGCCGCGTCGCGGAGTTGTATCCGAAGCGGACGCTCTTGACGGCTCCTTGGATTTCGGACCCATTCCGTTCGAGGACCCAGTTGTCGAGGTTCTCGATGCTGCCGATCACGGGGTTGCGGTCCGGACCGGTAGTGAGGATCGACATGCTTTCGTCGAAGGCGACGACAAGCGACGTCAGATCGGTCGTGGTCAGGGTCGCCCCGTTACGCAGGAACTTGCTCCCGTGGTACACTCCGCTGACGAGCGGGCCGACGAAGTCGTCGTTCATGCCCAATTCGGCGTCCAAGACCGAGAAGTAAGTGTAAACACTGGTGTTGGAGCCCGGCGCTCGTCCCTCGCCCGTCCAGGCGACGACGAAGTTCCCGTCGGCGTCGGAACCGACGGAAGAGAGCCATTGCTGGCCTTCCGGCACCTCGTTCAAGCGGCGTTCTCCGTCGAGCATGACGCCGTCGAGCATCATGCGGCTGTAGACGCCGTACTGGAAGGTATCCTCCTCGCCGGGTTGATTGCCGTAACCGCTCCACGTGAAAACGGCGCGGCCGGATCCGTCCATCGCCACGGATGGATAGACCTGGTGTCCCATTGCCGTCTGGTTGACCTGGACGGCGGCGCTCGTGGCGGACGAGGGGGTGAAGTAAAGCGTTGCTCTCTCGAACCGTCCCGAGTCCACCCTGGGCACCTGGAAGATGTTACCGTTGGGGTCCTGGATCGTCTCTTCGTCCGGATCGCCCGGAGGATCGAAGTCTTGTATCCACAGAATCCAGGTTCCCTGGGCCGACTCGTAGCGGAAGGTGCTCAGCAGATCGACCGGGATGAACGAGTCCTGGAACGGCGGCAGGGCGTTATCCGGATCGTCGATCCGGTTCTCCGCGAGGTCGTCGAAGGTGGTGTTGATGAAATCGCGCCCGTTCGGACCGGCGGCGGTGAATCCGATCTCGTCCCCGACGGACGGCGCGTTGCGGACGAGGGTGGCCGTCCGGCCGGAGGGGCTTTCCAACCACATGATCAAGTCGGAGGGGTCCTCGTGACGGACGGTCAGATCGAGCGTGAGCGTTTCCACGCGGAAGTTCTCGTTCACGTTGATCGGAATACCGACCGCCCCGTTCGCGAGAATCACGTCGTCGGGATACAACCCCGCGAAGAGGCTGTAATCACCCATGTGCGGAATCGGAACCGGAACCGTCGGCACCACCCGTGAAATGATCTGCTCGGCGCGGCCGCGGCGTTCGAAGGTCTTGGCGAAGATCGCCCATCCCTGATTGTCGACGGGAATCGGCTCGCCGGTGATGGGGTCGATCCGGTCGCTGAGGACGTGGCCGGAGCTGGCCCAAGTGATGACGTAACTGCGCCCGTCCATCGAGATGGCCACGTCGGGATAGCGCTGATTTCCCTGAACGCCTTCGTAAACGAAGGTCTCGCCGTCCTCGGAAACAACCGTATCGGCATTGGCGATTTGTTCGCCGGTCAGCGGCGTGGCCGCGGGAGAGCCGTCGGCATTGAATTCGCGGAAGACGATATCGTCGCCGATTCCGTTATGGTTGCTTTGCCAGGCGATGATGAATCCACCCTCGGCGTCGACGGCGACGCTGGAATGGCGCTGGCTGCCGGCGACCGTGACGTTCACCTGGAACTCCGGCGCCAGGGGCAGCCCGGCGCGGTCGAACCGCCTCGCGTATACGCCGTAGCCATAACCCGGGGCTCCTCCCATTTCCTGGCCGTAGCTGGACCACGTGACGACGAAATCGCCGTCCGCGTCCATTCCGACGTTCGAGTATTTCTGGTTTCCCGGGGTGTAGGCGTTGATCCTGAACGGGTCGTTCTTCGGTTGGCCGGTGGCGGTGAACAGCCGTCCGTACACGTCCTGTTCGCCGTCGCGGTAGTTGGTCCAGGTGACGACGAAGTCGCCGTCGAGGTCGCACGCGACGGTCACGTAGCGCTGCTCGTCGTCGGCGAAGGCGGCGAGTCCGTCGGTGACGGCGATGAGTCCGAGTTCGTTGCCGAACGCGTCGTACAACACGACGTAGGCCTTATCCAGACCGGCGGCGCTGGAGCCGGTGAAGGCGACGAACGTGTCGCCGTCCCGGTCCACGGCGACGGCGCCGGGAGTTTCGGGGAACGTGCGACCGTTGACGATCTCGATCGGCCGGGTCGGATCGCCGCCGGAGCCGCCGCCCGTGGTATTGATGCGGAACGTGCGGCCGAAATCGCCCAGCGGAATCCCGTCATAATTGCCGTCGAGCGGATTTCCGTACATGTCCGTTACGTCGTCGTAAATGATCAACCGGTAGAAACCGTTCGTCAACGGCTCGGCGAAGAGGACTTCCGCTTCGTACTTCTTGGTCGTTTCGTTCCAAGCGAAAGCGACCGATTGGATGGCATCCTGAAGAAGGGCGCCGTTTCGCGTCAGATCCCAGTTGTCGAGGTTGCCGATGCTCGCGTCGAGGTTCGTCGGATCCAGCGAGGCGATGAGTTCCTCGGAAAAGGTAACGATCATCCGGGTGACGTCGTGTTCGAGGACGCGGCCGTTGTAGACCCGCAGCCGGTCGGAGGTCGTCGCGTCGATCACGTCGGCGACGGTGGGTCCCGCGTTATCCTCGACCTTGTCGAAGCGCCGCGAGAATATGCCCTGGTTGTCTCCGGCGCCATTGCCACACCATGCGACGACGAAGTCGCCCGTATCGTCGAGCGCGACGCTGGGGAACCGCTGATTGCCGGCGGACGTTCCGTTGACGAGGATTTGGCCGCCGATCTCGCCGTTGACCCCGGTGTTGGCGCTGTTTTCCATGCCGGAGCGGATGTATCGCTGGGCGAAGACGCCGAAGTTGACGTCGGTGCTTCCGCCGCACGAGCCGTCGCCGAAGAGGGCCTCGGTTCCCTCCCAGACGATGACGAAATCGCCGTCGGCGTCCATCGACACCTGGGACCGCTGCTGGTCGCCGGTCTCGGTGCTGTTGACGCGGAATGCGCCGCTTAGCGGGGCGCCGGCGTTGCCGTACCGTCTGGCGTAAACGTCGTTGTGACCGGTCGTCCCGAAGCCGCCCTCGCGGAAACTGGTCCACGTGACGATGAAATCACCGTTCATGTCCATCGCCACCGCCGACCAACGCTGATGTCCGGGCTGGATGTCGGTCAAGGTGACGTAGACGATGTTGTTATCGCCGTCGAAGACGATATTGCCATCCTCGTCCAAAAGCGGAACCTGGCTGTTCTCGTTGACGAGAAATTCCGTTCCGAACAGACCCGTGGGCGCCGTGGGATTCGTGAAATCGATGTTGAAGTTGAAATCGGTAAACAGCTTGCCGTAGATGTTGCCGTCGTAGACCGTATCGGAGGCGTCCGGGTCCTGGCCGAACGAGGTCCACGTGATGATAAAACCGCCGTCGACGTCCATGGCCGCCGCCGGGTCCATTTGGTTGTTCAAGGTAACGTCGTTGACGCGGAACTCTCCGGCCATGCCCTCGCGGGTCGTGGCCACGGCGATGCTGGGCGCGCTTGCCGTCAGAAGCGGGAGGACGCGGCTGCCGTACGTGTCGATGAACTCGACCCGGATTCGGGAGGAGTCGACCACGTGAACCTTCGCCGAGATGCCCGCGTCCGCGAGCGCCGCTTCGACCTTCTTAACTCCGCCGGATTCCAGATCGTAGGCGTTTCCGGTATACGGGATCGCCGCGGTGGTTTTGCCGTCGAGAGAGAGCGTAAAGGACGTGAGGGCGGCGCTGTTGAAGGTGAGGGTTTGCGTCGCGTTCTGGCCGCCGACGCGGTAGCCCTCGGCGGCGTAGCGTTGGGCGTAAATGCCATAGCCGCTGCCGTCCTGCGCGTTGCTCTGCCACGTGATGACGAAGTCTCCGTCGTGATCCATCGCGACGGCCGGGGCGCGCTGCGCGTCGGCCAAAGTCGCGTTGACGAGGAACGGTTCCGCGTCTCTGGCCACGCCGGCCGCGGTGAAGCGCCGCGCGTAGATGTTCCAGTCTTCCCGCGTCCCGTCGCCGTCCGTGTCGTCAAGCTGCGACCAGACGACGACGAAGTCGCCGTCCGCGTCGCGCGCCACCGATGCCTCCCGCGCCGTCGGGTTCGTCGTGATGGTCACGAAGATGTCGTCGACGGGACCGGGAGTCGGCTTCGAGTAGCTCGACTCGCGGTCGGAGCCCGGCTCGTCGATGGGGTTCGTCCAATCGACGTAGGTCAAACGGGCGTAAAGCCCTTCGTGGCCCGGTTGGGCGTCCGTCCAAACCACCACGTAGTCGCCGTCGCCGTCGGCCGCCACCGCCACGGGGCTGTTGGGACCGGAGTCGGTAACGGTGGTCGGATCCACGATGTACTGGGGACCGGTGGTGAAATTGCTGTTCTCCAATCGTTCCGGTCCCGCGGCCAAGAGGACGCTGAAGTTTCGGGAGCTGCTGGATCCCAGGAAGTTGTACCCGCTGCTGCGCAGCGGGTTCCCCGCGAGATCGCGCAGCGTATTCCGGGCGATGATCTGGTATTCGCCCTCGCCGAGCGGGATGACGCCGGCGCCCATGCCGTTGCCGTCGACGCGGATCACCGCTTCCCACTTGTTCGTCCTGTCGGCGCGGAGGCCCATCGCGAAGCTCCGGTCCAACCCGAACTCAATGGAGTGGATTCCTCCGATCAGCGGTTGGCCGTCCTTCGTGAATATCCAGTTCGCCGGATTGCGCACGGAGAATGGGTCGCTCGGACCACTTCCGACGTACATTTCCTCGTCGAAGGTGACGACGATGTGGCTCATCTCGGCGATGACCTGGATGCCGTTGCCGAGGCTCGTGCCGGCGGCGTCGGTGAAGTCGGTCACCATGGGACCGGCGGTATCCTGCGCCGTGGTGTATCGCCGCGAGAAAATCCCGTGATGGTCGCCGACACCCTGCCCGCTCCAGACGACGATGAAGCCGCCGTCCGGTTGCATGGCGATCGTCGGGGTCTCCTGAATGCCGGCCGTCGTATGGTTCACCCGCTTCTGAGGCGCAATGGCCTGCGGAACCGTCCCGGTCGCGCCGAAACCGGCGCTGTACTCCCGCAGGAAGACGCCCGCGGTATCGACGTTGCCGACGAGGTCGGGATTGGTCGGGTCGACCGGGTCCGGTCGACCCCCCTGGCCGTTCCAGACGATGGCGAAGTCGCCGTCGGCGTCCATCGCGACCGAGGGATTCACCTGATGGCCGACGAAATCGGGACCGACGAGCATGTTCGCCTGCTGGGCTCCGCCGAGCGTGCTCCCGTCGGCGTTGTAGCTTTGGAAAAAGACGTCATAGCCGTCGCCGACGTACTCCTCCCACACGACGATGAAGTTGCCCGCGTAGTCCATCGCGACCTGGGCGTTTCGTGCGGCGTGGAAGCGGCCGTCGACGATGCCCTGCGACGCGCTGCGGACGGTGAATTCACCGGACTCGGGGGCGACGCCGGTCGTCGGATCGAGCGAGAACCGGCGCCCGATGATGGAAGTTCCGGAGATGACGCCGTTCGTTTGGACGTCGACGTGGTCCCACACGACCACGAAATTCCCCTCGTCGTCCATCGCGACCTCCGGATTGATCTGACTTTCGCCGGGGACGGACGGGGAGCCCGGCAGACCGGACTCGAGCGCATTGACCTGGAACTCGCCTCCGACCTTCTCTCCCTTGAAGTTGTAGGCCTGGCCGCGGAGGTCGTTGAAGAAGCTGTTTTCCTGGGCGGCGGTCGCCCAGACGACGATCGCGTTTCCGAAGACGTCCATCGCGACGGCCGGATTGATCTGCACGCCGTTGGTGACGGTGTTGATCAGCAGTGCCGGGGTGGTGGGATTCCCGATGGAGTTGAACCGGCGGCCGAAGATGTCCCACGTGCCGTTTTCGCCGACTCCCTCCCAAACGATCATGAAGTCGCCGTCGGCGTCCATGGCGACCGATGCGTTGCGCTGGTTCCCGGCGACGTCGCAGTTGACGAGAATCTCGCCGGTCAGCGGGTTGTCGTTCCGGTCGAACATCCGCATGTATACGCCGGAGCCGTAAGGATCGCTCGGATCGTCCTGGCCGTAGCTGGTCCAGACCACGACATAGTCTCCGTCGTGGTCGACCGCGACGGCGCGCGTCGATTGCTCCACTCCGTTGCCGGTGCCGCCGGACTGGATGAACCGCTGCTCGTACCAGACGTTCGCCGCGGTATTGACCCGCCGCTCCGGCCCGTAGACATCCTCTTGCGAGGAGACGCTGAAGGCGATACGGTAGCCCCGGTGACCCGTGGCGCCCGGCTGGGTGCCGGCGATGCCGTCGAAGTCGCCGTCGAGCGCGTTGCCGGCGGTATCCTCGATCAGGTCGCGGACGGTCAGGTTGTAATCGCCGGGAAGCAGACCCGGGTCGCCCGCGCTGACGCCGTTTCCGTCGATCGTGATGATCGCCTCGAACTTGCGGATTTCCGGGTTGTAGTGGAAATCGATGTCGGTGATCGCGCCGGGAATTTCCGCCCCGTTTCGCTCGAGCACCCAGTTTTGCGGGTTGGCGACGCTTTGGACGGCCGGAACCAGAACACCGCCCACGGAAACGACCGCGGTCGAAAGTCGCTCGCTGAAGGTAATGATGAGGTTCTTGACGCCGTTCGTGTTCAGAACGCCTCCCTCGAGAATCGGCGTCCGATCGGCTCCGTACACTCCGGTAACCAACGGCGAGGCAAGATCGTCCACGTACGATTCGCGGGTGCTGACATAGGTGTAGACGTCGGTGTCGGAACCGAAGACGGCCCCCGTGCCGGTCCAGACGATGACGTAGTTGCCGTCCGCGTCGACACCGACCGAGGAAAGCCACTGGGCGCCGGCCGTGACGTTGTTGACGCGGAACTCGTCCGTGGTCGGGGCTCCGTCGAAGAATCCGCGGGCGAAAACGCCGTACTCCGTCTTATCTTCGTTCAGGGGCCGGTCACCGTAACCGCTCCACGTGATGATCGCTTCTCCCTGATAGCTCATGGCGATCGAGGGGTAGATCTGGTTGGAAATGATGGTCTGGTTGACCTGGGTGTTGCGGCTGGCGGCCGCCAGAGGGGTGAAGTCGAGAACGGCCTCGCGGAACGTGCCGCCGTCGCGCCCGTTGTTGACGGGATTAAGATGATCGGGGTCGTTCGCCGGATCGTCGTCCCAGATCCAGAGCCTCCACGTCCCGTTCGCCTTCGTTCCGGTGAACGTCGCGAGAGGCTGCTGAGGTTGGAAGGCGCCCGTGTAGGGCGGCAGGGAACCGTCGTCGAGAATGCTTTCCTCCGCTTGATCGTCGAAGACCGTATTGCGGAAGTTTCGCCCGTTCTCTCCGGCCGCCGTGTCGCCCAATTGGTCCAAGTCGGCGTGGGCTCGTTCGACAAGCCGGACGAGGGTTCCGTCGGGGCTCTCCAACCAAATCCGCAGGTCGGACGGGTCGTTGTGATCGATATTCACGCGGACGTTCAAGTCGCCCACGAGGAAGCTGTCGGTGACCTGGATGGGAATATAGAACAATCCGTCGGTCACGGTGCTGGGAACCGCGTACGGCTCGTTGGGATCGGTCGGGAAATTCCAGGCGAAGTTCCGGAAATCGCGGTAGTCGGGGAAGACGACCGGATTTCCTTCGTATTGATATTGGTAGGCCTGGGCCGGATCGCGGTCGACGAACGTCTTAGTGAAGATCGCGTAGCCGTCGGTGTCGGTCGCGCCCGGATCGTTGTGGTGGGAACTGCTCCAGGTGACGGCGAAGGAACGGCCGTCGAGCGTCATGGCGACGTCGGGGTAGCGCTGGTTGCCGGCGAGGCCGACATCGACGATCTCCCCGGCGGCGTTGGCCGCCTGGTCGCGGTTGACGAGGAACTCGCCGCCGTAGGGGCCGCCCAGGGGCGAACCGTCGGCGTTGTACCGCCGCGCGACGATGTCGTCGCCGATGCCGTTCTGATCGCTCTGCCAAACGACGACGAACGCTCCCTCGCCGGACATGGCGACGCTGGCGAACCGCTGGTTGCCGGCGGTCGTGGTGTTGACCTGGAATTCCGGGGCCAGCGGATAGCCGTAGGCGTCGAAACGGCGCGCGAAGATGCCGAATCCGTCGCCGATCCCGCCGTCCTCCTGGCCGAAGCTCGACCAGGTGACGATGAAGTCGCCGCCCGCGTCCATGGCGACGTTCGACCACATTTGCAGGTTGTCCGTGTGCGTGTTCAGACGGAACGAGGGGCCGAGCGGCTCGCCGGAGGAGCTGAACCGGCGCGCGTACACGTCGGCGTCGCCGTCGCGGTAGTTCGTCCAGGTGACGACGAAGTCGCCGTCCGCGTCGCAGGCGACCGAGGCATAGCGCTGTTCGTCGGCGTCGAAGCTAGGATCGTCCGTCACCTCGAAGACCGGGTTGCGGCCGCCCGACAGGACCGCCAGGTTGCCGTCGGCGTCGTACATCGCCGCGTACACGCGGTCGAGGCCGGCCGCCTGATCGAAGGCGGTCCAGACGACGACGTGGTCTCCGTCGGCGTCGACGGCGACCGCGCCGGGCGTCTCCGCGAATGTCCGCCCGTTGATCACGCCGGGAAGCGGCGGAACCGGGATGTCCTGCGAGCCGCCGGTGCTGATGATAAAGGATCGGGTAAAACCGGCGTCGTCCTGGTAGCCGTTGAAGTCGCCGTCGAGCGCATTGCCGAACATGTCGCGGACGGTGGAATGAACCGTCAATTCGTAGCGGCCGTTCTGCAAGGCCTGGAACCCGGGCGTTCCAGGCTTGGCGTCGAACGTGACGACCGCTTCGTACTTGCCGGTCGCCGGATTCAACGAGAACTCGACTTTCGCGATCGCGCCGGGCATCTCGACGCCGGCGCGGGTGAGCTGCCAGTTGTCCGGATTTTCGACGCTGAACTGCCCGTCCGGACCGAGTTCCTTGAGCATCTCCTCGCCGAACGTGACGACGAGCTTGGAGACCTCGTTCTCCAAGACGACGTCCTCGTCGACGATGACGGCGCCGCCGGGGATATCCCGGCGGACTTCGGTTACCATCGGTCCCGCGTCGTCGGTAGACTTCGCGGAATGGCTGAAGAGCAGTTTCCGGCCGGTGCCGGTGTTCGTCTCCCAGACGATGAGAAGATCGCCGGTGTCGTCCATGGAGATTCCCGGAAAACGCTGGGCGCCGTCCATTCCAGAATGCACGCGGAACTCGGTTGCGATCCGCCCCTCGGGTCCGTAACCGGGGGCGCCGATCAGTTCATTTCGGACGAACCGCTGAGCGTAGATGCCGAAACTGCTCGGTTGCGATCCGCCGGGGAGGGTATCTTGAAAACTCTCCCAGGTAATTACGAAATCGCCGTCGGCGTCCATGGCGATTTGAGAGTGCTGCTGCGTGTTCGCCACGAACGTGTTGACGAGGAATTCGCTGTATCCGGTGAAGGTCGGAGGTATCGGAGGATTCGCGCCGGGGTCACCCGGGTCGATCATCGTCAGGAACGTGATTGGCGTCACGTCAAGCGATGCTCCGTCCCAAGCGTACCGCCGCGCGTAGACCTCCTGCAACCCGGCCGCGCCCTCGCGGTAGTTCGGATCGGTGGGAACCCGTGGGGAATGCGTCCAGGTAATGGCGAAATCGCCGCTGGCGTCCATCGCCACCGAGGACCATTTCTGGCTGCCCACCGTCGTCTCGTTCACGATGAACTCGCTACCGCCGAGGTTGCCCGCGACCCCGGAGGCGTCGACGGTCCATTGGAACACCCGGGCGCGGACGTCCGTCTCGAGCGGGCCGTCCCCGTTGAGTCCCGTCGTCGTCCACGTGATGACGAAGTCGCCGGTCGCGTTCATCGCGATGGCCGGGAATCGCTGGTCGTTTTGCGTCTGCACGTTGACGCGGAACTCGCCCGAACGGCCGTCGGCGAGTGTTTGCGAAGAGACCTCCGCCCAGGGTTGGCCGCTTACGATCGTGACCGCATCGACGAGAATGGGCGGTTGGTCCTTTCCGCCGTCGTTCCCCGTGAAATGGACGGCAATCTCCTTGGCGGAGACGGGGTTCGCGGTCACGGTGACGCCGATCGCCGCGAAAGCGTCGACGACGTTCTGAGCGGACTGCGCCAGATCGGCCGAGTCGTAGGCGATGGGGCCGACCGGAACCCCGCCGAAGTCGAGCGCGTAGTTGGCTTGGGAAATGCCGTTGAAGGCGAGAAGCTGCGCCTCGTCGGCGACGCCCAACCTCTGGCCGTCCCGGCTGAACTGCTGGGCGTAGACGCCCCAGCCGCTGCCGTCCTGAGCGCTGCTTTGCCAGGTGATGACGAATCTGCCCTCGACGTCCATCGCCACCGTCGAAAAACACTGGTCTCCCGCCGTAAACCGGTTCACCAGAAACTCCCCGGCGAGCGGGTTTCCGAGGGCGTCGTAGCGTCGCGCATAGACGTTCCAGCCGTCCGCGTCCTTCTGGGACCACGTGACGACGAAGTCGCCGTCGGCATCGCGCGCCACGGAGGCGTACGTCGCCGTGGGGTTCGCCGTGACGAGAATCTCCCGTACAGGAACGAGAGAGGATTGCCGGACGTTGTTGACCTCGGTCCAGTTCGCGTCGTAGAGGCGCGCATGGATTCCGGCGATCCCCGTCGCGTCCTCGGTCCACACGATGACCGTATCGCCGTCCGCGTCCTGGGCCGTGTATTGCGGGCTATTGGGGAAGGCCGACGGGGTCCACAAGGACGTATCCCCCGGACCCGGAAACGCCGATCCCGGCGACGGAAGCGGGAAGGTGCCCGGCGACGATACGTCGCTCTCGCTCGTCGGGATGATGAAACTGTTCGACGTGTAGGGCAGACCGTGGAGGAATCCGTCTCGCTCGGTGTAACCGGTGTGGTAGAGTGCCCTTCCGGAGGCGTCGCGGAGTCCGCTTTGGGAAGCCAGGAGATTCGTCGTGTTCGGGGCCGGATTGAGGGCGCGAACCACGTAGGAGCCGTACGGTAGGGGCTGCAGCGCCCCGGAAGTCTCGAGCATGTCCCCGTCGAGCGTAAGGACGGCTTCCCATTTATTGGAGGGATAGGCGCTAAGCCCCAGTTCGTAGGCCTTGCTCAGTCCGTACTGAACGCCGGCGACTCCGCCGTTGAATAGCTCGCCGTCGCGGAGGAGCTCGTAGTTCTCCGGATTCGTAACCGAGTCGAAAATGCCTCTGGCCTTCACGATATTGGCCTGCGAAACGGAAGCCGGATTGAGCGTGTACTGGTCGCGGATGGAGCGCGCCCAGGCGAGTTCCGCGTCGGTGTAGAGGAGCATCGGCTCGTCGAAGGTCATGATTACCTTGGCTCCCTCGCCGGCGGCGGTGTATCCCAGAGCCTCGTTCGTAATCGGAGCGCCGTCGCGGACCCAGTTGCCGTCGGCGAACGCGAAATCGGAGACGGTCGGACCGGCCGTGTCCGTGCTCTCGTCGAATGTTCGGTAATAGATGTTCGTGTTGGAATAGAAACCGCTGGTGGTTTCTTCGTCTTGCAGCCAAACCATGACGAAATCGCCGTCCGGCTCCATGGCGACGGAAGGATCGCGCTGCCAGGTCCCGGAGTATCCGGCCGTCTCGGTGAGGAAGCGTGGCGGAGGTCCCGCGACGTCGCCGATCTGGAGGTCGTTGCCTCCCGGAGCCAGCGAAATTCCGAAGTAGGTGTCATGGGCCTCGCCCATGAAGTGGACCTCGAAGATGTAGTGATCGTCGACGTTCGGAACGAAGGGGCTGATGTCCCACGGCGTGTCTTGCCGGAGGAAGTTGTCGGTAATATAGACCTCGACACCTCCCTCGAATCGATCCTCGGGCCAGTTCACTCCAGTACGAATGGCCGCTTCCAGCGCCGCTTCGATGTTGTCCCGAGTTCCTCCCGGGTCAAATACCGCCGGGTCGCCGGCGGTGGCGATTGCAATCTCAATATCCTCGTAGCCGCCGTAATCCTCGCGGAAAAGGCGGATCGTAAAACTCCCGCCGTCGATCCGCCGGTCGATCAGGAACAGCTCCACGTGGCTGGACCCGTCGCGTAGCGCGTTGGCGACGTTGTCGCTGTAAAGGATGTTCAGCGGATTGCCCGTGCTGGCGTCAAACAGACTGAACAGAATCCCGTTCGACTCGCCGCGGAGCAGGCCGTTGTAGGCCTCCAGCTCCGCCCACTCTTCCATGACGGCGGCCGGCTGATTTCGTTCGTCGAAGTTGGTATCCCAGGAAAACAAGAGATAATCCCGGATATAGGCGTCGATATTGAACTCGGCGACGTCCGGGCCGAAACCCTCGTACGCGATCAGCAGGTCGCCGTCGGCGTCCAGGACCGCCTGTCCGTTGTATTGGCCGCCGGGCCAGATGGGGGTGCTGTCCGGCGCGAATGACGCGCTGTTCGCGCGGAACTCCTCGCGGATGACGTTGAATGCCGGAGCACCCTGGGCGTCGTACAGGCTGTACATGATGGCATGGACGCCCATGCTGGCGTAGCCGGCGGAAAAATCGGCATCGAACAAAGCGTCGGTCGTGAAGATGACGTTGTTGTCCGTGTCGAAATCCGCCGTCGGTCCGCCACCGCCGAGAACGAACCGTTCCGGAACGAGGACGCTTCCGTCCGGCGCATGGATCTCCGTCCAGGTACTAGTCGTGTAACTGACGCCGGTCGGATATCCGGCGTCATCGCTCCGTGCCCAGGTAATGGCGAAATGACCGTCGTTGCTCATCGCCACGTACGGTTCGAAATTGTGATCCGTCACCGGGGTGTTGACCTTCCACTCCTCCCCGATCCTGTTCCCGTCGCGGTCGAACCGCTGAGCCATGATGTCGTTGAAGAAGCTCAAATCCTGCCCGCCGGTCTGCCAGGCGATGACGAAATTCCCCTGGGCGTCCATCCCGACGTCCGGAACTCCCTGGGGACCGGACGTGTCGGAGTTGACGCGGAATTCATCTCCCAGCGCGCGGACCCCCTGCACGAACTCGACTTCCGACGGATCGACGTACCCGACCGGAGAAAACCGCCTTGCGTAGATGTCCGTCACGCTGCCGAAATCGACCGAGTCGGGAACCTCGCTCTGCCAGGTGATTACGAAGTCCCCGTCGGCGTCCATCGCGACGGAGGCGTTCGTCTGGTTGTAGACATCAAGCTGCAGCGTCGCGGGGTCGTCCATTTCCGGACCGTTGACGCGGAATTCGGGGCTCGACTGCTTGATCGTCGTCACTTGCCCGTCGGGGAGCGGATTCACTCGCTCGTCCACGACGTTCGTCACCGCCATCTCGGGGTGGTCTTCTTTCCCCTTGTCCCCAATGAAGGTCACGTCGAATACCGTGGCGCTTAACGGCGTTACCGAGACGAGGGGCCGTCCGGGGGGAACGTTCCTTGGAAACAGATAGGGGCCGAACGTATTGTTGGGGATTCGGTCCGGCGGTGGAAAATCGACCGGACCCATGTATTCCCGGGTGGACGTGCGGAAGAGGTACTCGATGTTGTTCGCGGTGACCCGCGGGTTGGTTGGATGGATGGGGATGTTCGCCAACACCACCGGTTCGCGAATCGTCGTCACCTGCCCGTACGGCATGAATCCGGACGTCCACGACGTGCTTGACTCTACCGTGATTTGCGGCATGTTCTGGCCGCCGGAAGCGTCGCCGAATTCGATCGTGAAATCGCGCGGAGTCAGCGCGGTGACCGTGGCGTCGGAGAGCTGAGGACCCAGTTGGCGGACCGCCGCCTGCACGTTGAGGCGGTTCTGCTCCAGCGGTCGGCTCTCGTCGTAACTGAACGTAGAAGTTTCTCCCGCGCTGATGATTCCGTCCCCGTTCCAATCGAAACCGAGGGTGACAAAGCCCGCCATGTCTTCTTGGATGAAGGCGAACGGTTCGTTCGCGGAGGAGAACGAGAGCCGCTGGACTTCGTTTCCGCCGTACTGGATGCTGAATTTCGCGTAACCCGGCGTCTCGTCCGCGGTGACGCCTTCGGGGAGCGAGATTCGCTGAACTTCATTCGTGAAATACCGCGCGTAGATATTCGCCTCGAGCACGTTCTCGCCGGTGACGGGGTCGATCTCGGGATTTCCCCAAGGATCGAACACGCGATCGTAGCGCGTCCAGGTGACGACGAAGTCGCCGTCGTTGTCCACGGCGACCGACTGCCCGGCCATCATCTGCTGATCGGTCGTCCAGACGAATTCGAAGGCCGTATCGTCCGACAAATCCGTACCGGCGCCGGTCGTCTGGTTGACGAGCGCCTGGCCGACCATCCCCGGCGACACGCTCAGAAGCTGGCGTTCCTCCAGCGGATCGACGTGGAGCCGTCGGTGCGACTTCTCTTCCATGCCGCGAACGGGTCTCTTCGTGCCGTGGAGTCGTCCGATTTTCGATGCAAGCTTACGAATGCTAGGCAACATATCTAACTGTCCTCGTATTGACAAATGCCCTTAATGGCCGTCTGATATCTTAAGTAGTAGTCACTCGGGAAGGTGTGAAATCAAATCGCCGATGCCGTCCTTGGCCCTCATCTCGGCTCCATGACCGAAACCGGCTCGGCGCCGGATTCGAAAGGGGGATCGGGGTCCGGCAGTTCGCGGCCAGGCCGCAACCAGTACGAACGCTCCGGAAGGTTCATCGCCTCGTGGACCGCCGGTTTCAAAAGGTTCAAGACCATCGGTTGCCGCGCGCGTGGCAGAAACTGAATTGCGAACAGCTCCTCGCAACCGGCGGTGAACTCGAAGAACCCCGCCGGCGAGCCGCTTCGCAGGTCGACTACGGCGACCCCGCAACGCAAGGGGGTGCCGCTCTCCTGGATCGGCAGGCCGCCGAAAATGTGCTTCTCCCGGATTTTCGACAGTCCGATCAGCGCGTAGTGTCGCGCGAAGCACAGGCCGCGAAGGTACCCGGGAAGTCGGCACACGATATCCGCTTTGCCACTCCGCTGGTCGACCGCGAGCAGCTCTCCAGCCCCCGAATTGAGAACCCAGAGCCGCCCGTCGTGCCACCGCGGGGAGTGGGGCATCGAAAGGCCGCCCAGAAGGGTTTCGTTCGATGGGACGTCGATCAACACGCCGCCTGTCGCCTTCCCCGGTCGCCAGCCGCCCGGCGTATCGGTCGTTCCCAGCGCCGTGACGTAGCGCGGCGCGCCGTCGCGGTAACACAAACCGTTGAGGTGGCAACGGTCTTCCGGCGCCAGTTCCGAAATGAACTTCGGCCGCCAGAACGGCTCGAAGCAAAACTCGCGGCTGAGCCGTGCCAGGCACGAAAACCGGGTGTTGACCACCACGACGCGGTCGTTTTCAAACGCGATGTCGTGGGTATGAATATCCCCCGTGTGGTAGGTGGCCCGTGGGAGAAACAGTGCGTCGTACCGCCCCGGGCGCCGTTCGTCGTACGCCGGCGCCAGCAGCGGATCGTTCGCGAAAAACGTCACCTCGCGGCGCGTGGCCAGGGCCATGCGAGATCCGTCGACCGCGAGGCCCATCGGCTTCTCGAACTCGCGCATCAGCAGAGAGACCCGACGGCCGTCCCAGCCGATCACCGCGACCTTGCCCGACTGATAAGTGCTCAGAAAAAGCGAACCGTCGCTCTGCGCAGCCCAACCCGAGAATGCTTCGTCCGCGAAACACTCGATTCGAACGGGGGGAAGGTTGTCGTAGGGATGCGTCGTCAACGGTTCGGGCTCCACTTCGGAAAAAGGGTCGCTTGGTGCGCTACAAACTCCGGTTCTCGAGGGCGTGAGGACACGACGTCGACGGTGCGGAGGCCGCGCTGCGCGAATGTGTTCTCAAAACGTGCCGACGAGAAGCTGGACCCGTGGGGACATGGACCGGATGAAGAAAAGCCGCCGGTCGTAGGAAGCGCGCAAAAACACGCAGTGCCGAGATTCCTCGGCACGCCCGCGACGAAATGCCGCGTTGGAGACTTCGGAGCAGTTGTATCATGAGAGCCAACGCCTTACGGGGAGCTGAGTTCGACTCGCCTTGCCTGAAGCCGAACGTCAGACTCCGCCTCTAAACATCTATGAGAATCAGTTTGATCGATCTTGTCAACAAAAAAAGAGCCATCCGGAGAAAAGAAAAATCAGGATAACGGGATAAGTCGTTTTGGGCTTCCTCCTCCGCCTAAACTCACTATCCTATCATGATTGCACCCCCTTTTCGCGTCAAGAGGCTGTCGCGCCGGGACGACGCAAGAAAGCGTATTCTTACAAAGGGACGTGCGTTTCCCCTAAATCAAACTACTTACCCAATCAATACGAGATGTAGTTCTAAACACGGGAGTACATACCCTAAAATGGGTATGCTTTTCAAATGTAACCGCTATAACCCTCACTTATGGAAGAAAAACAGGTTCTTTTCCTCGTTGAACCTGGACTCGTCACCTGATAAGCTTGAGATAATTGGCCCAGCAAACCGCCGGAACGTTTGTTTCGGCATCTGGGCTTTTTTTCGCATGGCATTTCGTTTCCCCCGGATTGAGGGCCGATCAATGGCTTTTTGTCGCACAACCGTTTCCCTCGCAAAGAGGGGTAAAAGAAGTCTTCTGTTTTATATTATTTTTTTTGTCAGTGGAATGGTTCTTTGGAACTCGGCAATTCCTGGCATTTCTGCGGGGGATGAGGATGCCACCAGTACGAGGCAATTCCTCAGGACGCTCAAGTGCGATTCGGGCGCCCCCAAGACCCTCGAAGTGGCGATTACACGATATGTTTCGGCCGAACCGGACAAGAAGGGGCTGGTGGTGGATTTGGTTGGAGCGGTGCATGTGGCCGACCGGGAGTACTTCGAGAAGCTCAACGCCCTCTTCGACCAGTACGACGTCGTTCTCTATGAGCTCGTGGCGGCCGAGGGTCAAAAGGTTCCCGATCCGAAACAACTCCAGAATCGGGGAATGCTGTCCCAGCTCCAAAGTGGTATGGGCGATGCCCTGAAGTTGAGCTTTCAACTGGCCCACATCGATTACCGCCGCCACAACATGGTTCATGCCGATATGTCGGCCGACGAGTTCGATGAATCGATGCGGAAACGGAATGAGAGTTTCACCGCCCTCTTGTTCCGCACCATGGGATACAGCATTGCACGAGAACCGGGCGGGCAAACGGACGCCCAATTGCTGGCGGCACTCTTCTCCCCGAACCGGGCATTGGCGCTCAAACGCATCCTGGCGAGGCAGTTTTCCGATATGGAGGGCTCGATCAGCGTCTTCAACGGAGAGGGCGGCTCGACGCTCATCACGGAACGGAACAAAGTCGCCCTGAAACGGCTCGAAGAACAAATCGCCGCCGGCAAGAAGAAGATTGCGATTTTCTACGGAGCCGGGCACATGTCCGACATGGAAGCCCGCCTCCTGAAGGACTTCAATATGAAATGGGACAAGACGACCTGGCTGGTGGCCTGGAATATGGAAGAATAGTAGGGCGTTCCTACCCCCGATCTTATCCATGTCGTCCGTAATCGCTATTCTGCTTCCTCCACGTGCGGCAGCAACCGCTGTAATCCGTACACGATCGGCCCGGCCCCCCAACTCGTGTAGAGATCGTACAGGTTTCCCTCGTCGTCGATGTCGCCTCCGGGATAATCCTTGGCGACATTGAAGCTCCCGACCCATGCCCCATGGTAGTGGGGGTCGTCGCTGACAAGTTGAACGCGGACGAAAAAATCGGCCAGTTTGAGGCCGCAATCGAGGAACTTCTGCTCGCCGGTCGCTTCATACGCCTCGCACAAACCCTGGGGACCCCAATTCTGTGCGTAAATGAGATTGACCGTATCCCAGTCGGCGTATTTGACGACGCCGCTTTCATGTTGGTGAGCGGTGAGGAAACGGTGGAGATCGTCCAACACGTGGGCGTACTGTTCCTTCTTCGTGATCCGGTACGCCAGCGCGAACGGCGTGAGCATGGTCAGCGACGAGCGGATCGCGTGGTTGTCCTCCGCGGCCTGCGCATGAGTACACCAGCAAACGATCGAACCGTCCGGCTTGAGCCCTTCGTTCTCTTGGATGCCCTGCAGGTAGGCTCCCAGCGCACGTTCCGCCGCGACAAGATACTTCTCGTCACCGAGCGTTTCGTACGCGATTAGCAGGCCCGAAACGCCCCACGCGGTCGGATACCCGCACATGCTTTCGGGTGCCCGCTCCACGTAGTGTGCCCAACGCCCGTTGTCGTATTGCATTCGAACGTAATAGTCGGCATTGAGTTTCAGGGCTTCCAGGAGCATTTTATCCTTGCTCGATGTCGCCAATTGGGCGAGTCCGTAGAGGATTTTGCCCTGGATATTGTTCGAGCTTCCCCACGAGACCTTCTCCTCGCTCCCGATGAGGCCGTACGGGAGCGCGCCGTGGCGGAGTTTGCTCTCGTCGAGCAACTGCCGGCCGATGACCCGCCGGCCGATCCCCAGCGCGTAACGCCCCCACCTTTCGTCGCCGCCGAGCTGGAATGCATGCTGATACGTCCGGGCGCAAAGCATTTGGCCGTCGTTGCCCCAATAGATCCGCGGCCCGTCGCGATCGCTCATCCACCGTTCGAAAATCCGCGTCCCATCGTCGATTTCCTCCGTCAAAGCCTCCATGAAACTCAGACCCGAGTCAATCGCCTCTCGGTAGCGGTCTCCGCGATTGTTGCCGTCGGTCTCACCGCCGCGAATCGTGTACTTCATCGCCCGCATCGTCGGCGAGTCCGCGAACTGCTGCGCGATTTCCTCCGGCGGCCTTCGCCAGTGAATGGTGAAATCGCCACGGATGGCATAATCGCCCGCGGCATTGATCTTCGACGGATAGGAGAACCAAGCGCCGCACGGCTTGGGTCCCGCCTGAAATGCATGTTCCCGCCACAGCCCGCGTCCTCCCATCCTCGACGACGAATCCCCCATCACGCCGCCCGTCTGTAACCGTTCCTGGATGGTTCCCCGCTCTGGGAGGAAAAGCAGCCGGGCTCCTTCCGAGCAATCGAATATCTCCACGACGTGCTTCCCGGGCATTTTGGTCGAAAGCCAGGCCGTGTATTTCGCCGCCGCACCCGCACCGCGGTCGGTTGCGCGGAGCGCTGTCTGCCAGACGTCGTCCGGCCCTCGAACGTCCAACCGAAACGCGATTCGCTCCGGCGAATGGAGCCGAAGACGGTAGACTCCCTTGTCCAAGCGACCTTTCCACCCGGGAGCGGACCGAGTCAGCGCGGCTGCCGCGATTTCCGCGCCACCCCCCTGCCCTTCTTCGCCGAACCACTGAACCACGATTTCCGCATCCTGGGTTGCTTCGAGGAATTCCACCGCGAGGCCGACCTCCCCCGTTTCTGGAACCGACACGTAGAGGACCTCCGGCTCATCGGGAACAAGGACCCGAACGACACGGTCTACTTCGAGTTCCCCCGGGATCGTTACCTCGGGCTTGACGACTCCTGGAACGCGGAGCGTCACCGCGGCAATCTTGGCGGCGGCATAGCTCACGAGATTACCTTGTTTGTCGGTCGCGGCGCCGATACGAAGCGGCTGTTTGCAGGAATCAATACGTCCGTAGGCGGGCTGGCCTACCTCACTCCATTTTCCGTCCACCGCCGCCGTAAGGCACCCTCCGTCGTAGAGAAACGTGACGGTATGCCACCTCCCCGGCTCGACCTGGAGATCGGTACAGCGGCATTCGACGTATCCCCCTTCTTTCGTGCGCACAAGAAGGTAGGGCTGTCCATGAAGCAATCCCAAGCCAAAAGAGGCCGTCTCGTTACCTGAGAGCCACTTGTAGACGAGCGGCTCGAGAGCCCTTGGCGGTTGGTCGAACTTGACCCGGGCGTCGAT
>CAZFQG010000003.1:0-3660 GCA_964520785.1 uncultured Planctomycetaceae bacterium
TCGATCGGCGACACGAATCTTCTTCCGGGAAGCGTCCTGGATAAATTCGAGTTCCGCAAGGCGAACGACGAGTTGGTCGGGTGCATCAAGATCACCAATCCCGGCGATACCGACTTCTTCGAGGGGGCGATCGTTCCCAAGGAAATGGTCGAGCAGCGCAATGCCCAAGTCGAGGCGGTCGGCGGACAGCCGGCCGAGTTCGTGAAGCCGCAGGCGGCGACCGCCAGCACGCAGTTGCTCGGAATTACGAAGGCGTCGGTGCAGAGCTGGAGTTTCTTGTCGGCGGCCAGTTTCCAGGAAACCACGAAGGTCCTCACGCAGGCCGCACTCGCCGGAAAGGTCGATCACCTCGTCGGGCTGAAGGAGAATGTTATCCTGGGGCATCTGGTTCCCGCTGGTACCGGCTTCAGAACCTTCCAGGAGGCGGAAGTCCGTGTTCATGAAATGGCGCTGGACGATCTGGTCCGTGAACCACGAGCCATGCCGGACACGGTCGTCGAAAGTCCCCTCTTGCGAGACGTGACGGGTGATGATTTGGAAGGGGATGCCACCTCCGAAGGGGAGTCGGTTGACGCGGATGCCTTCGAGGAATCCGGAACCGATTCCGACGCGACCGGAATCCCATCCGTGGAGGGCCCTCCCGCAGTACAGGCAGAGGGCTACTCGACCGAACCGTTGTTCGAGACGGAGGGGTCGACACGCGTCGGAACCGCTGAAGAAAGCGACCCGGAGAATGAAGAGGAGTCGAAGTCCGAGGACACGATAGACGATCAAAGTATAGTCGTCGAGGACGAAGACTAGTGTTTTTTCAACGGAATGTCTGGGGTTGACGCAGGTTGGCGCAACCACGACCCCTGGCGAACGCCTGGATGTGGAGCAAGTCAACTTACAAAAAGGTATTTTGCAGACAACCAGCCAGTCCAATGCCACGTTGCGGCTTGGGAAGAAAGGGCAAAGAAAGGTGAAGTTTTCGCCGGATCGTAGCCCGAGGCACCGCCGGATTCTGTTTGAGAATTCGCGCGACTACTTGACAATTCGACATTAAGATGCAAAATTGTAGGTTTTCACGTTAAGAAGTCAGCCCCAAAGCGGTAGAGGTGGCGTCCAGCCCTTCCATCGGGGCCGCTAGGTTCATTCTTACTGCGACAAGGATAAGAATGCCGACCATCAATCAATTGGTGCGCAATCGCAGAAAAAAGTTGCGGAAATTCAGCAAATCGCCCGTTTTGGAGAAATGTCCTCAGAAGCGGGGGGTATGCCTCCAGGTCCGGACGATGACGCCGAAGAAGCCGAATTCCGCGTTGCGGAAGATTACGCGAGTCCGCCTTTCCAACGGGAAGGAAGTAACCGTGTATATTCCGGGCGAGGGACACACCTTGCAGGAGCACTCGATCGTGCTCGTCCGCGGCGGGCGCATTCGCGACCTTCCGGGGGTACGGTACCAAGTGGTCCGCGGCGCGCTGGACACCGGGGGCGTCGATGGCCGGAAGCAATCCCGGAGCCGCTATGGCGCGAAGATGTCCTAGCGGTTCGTTTAATACGTTGTAAGTCGAGGGTACGAGCATGGGTCGTTTTACGGCCAGCAAGAAACAACTCCAACCGGATTCGAAGTTCAATTCGATTCTGGCGAGTAAATTCGTGAACTGTCTCATGTGGGACGGTAAGAAGAGCACCGCGTTGCGGGTCTTTTACGATGCGCTGGATATCATCGCCAAGAAAGTGCCGGACGCGGAGCCGATCGACGTTTTTACCGAAGCGGTCGAGAACGTGAAGCCGGACATCGAGGTCCGGTCGAAGCGCGTTGGTGGAGCGTCGTATCAAGTACCGATGCAAGTCAATCAAATCCGGCGCCAATCGTTGGCCATCCGTTGGATTCTGCTGGTGGTCCGCGAGAAAAAGGGCCGGCCGACGTGCCAGAAATTGGCGGATGAACTGCTGGCGGCCTACAGACGAGAAGGCGCCGCCATGACCCGGCGCGAAAACGTGCATCGCATGGCGGAAGCGAACAAGGCGTTTGCCCACTTCGCCTGGTAGTTCGACGAAGAATGCCCCCGACGCCGCGCCGCAACGGTCCCTTGCGTGACGCGGCGTTTTCGCGCGCTCGCACGGAGCAACCTCTGAAAAGGGCCCTGCCGCGGCGAGGACTTTCGAACCGTCAGGGACCGAGAGGGAATATCCACCCACCGCGGATTTCGCTCGAGTCGCCCGATTCGTTCAACCGGCGCCGGCTTCGGGCACATCACCGGTAGATACCCCATCACATTCGATAACCGAAGGCGCAAGCCCCATGACGGTCCGCGACCTGGAAAAAATTCGCAATATCGGAATCGTCGCGCATATCGATGCCGGGAAAACGACCGTCACCGAGCGGATGCTCTTCTACACGCATTTCTCTCACAAGTTCGGAGAGGTCGACAAGGGAACGACCATCACCGACTACGATCCGGAGGAACAGGAACGCGGAATTACGATCCAGTCCGCCTGCGTGACGTTCAACTATCGGGACATCGTCATCAACCTGATAGATACCCCGGGTCACGTCGACTTTACCGCGGAGGTCGAGCGGAGTCTCCGGGTGCTCGACGGGGCGGTCGTCGTCTTCAGTGCCCGGGAGGGGGTGGAGGCCCAAAGTGAAACGGTCTGGCGCCAGGCGGATCGGTATCACGTTCCACGGATCGCCTTCATCAACAAGATGGACCGGGAAGGAGCCGATTTCTTCGCGACCTTCGACGAGATCAAGGAACGGCTCGGGGCCAATCCGATCGCCGTGCAACTACCGGTCGGCAGCGGTCCACCCCATTTTCATGATGCGTTCCGGGCGATCATCGATCTGATCGAAATGAAGATGCTCCTCTTCAGCGCCGAAAGCGAGGGGGCGGAGGTCTCCGTCGAAGATGTTCCGGACGAACTGCTCGACGAGGCCGAGATGTGGCGGGCTCAAATGCTCGACCAGTTGTCCCTCTTCGACGACGAGTTGACGGAACTCCTCTTGTCGGAAGAGCAGGTTCCGCCGGCGCTAATTCGCAAGGTTGTTCGCAACGCCGTGTTGCATAATATGGCGGTTCCCGTCTTCTGCGGATCCGCGCTCGACGGCATCGGCATTCAGCCGGTTCTCGATGGAGTCGCCTGCTATCTTCCCAACCCCCGGGACATGCCGCCGGTTGAAGGAATCAATCCGAAAAAAAAGAACGCCCCGGAGAAACGCCTGCCCGATTTCGACGAGCCGTTTTGCGGGCTGGTCTTCAAGGTCCAGGCGGACCGGCACGGCGACTTGCACTACGTCCGCGTCTATTCCGGCGAACTGAAGGCCGGGTCCCGCGTCTACAATCCGGGGAAGGATAAGAAGGAGAACGTTCCGCAGTTGTGGCGGATTCAAGCCGACCGCCGCGAACAGGTCGATTCCGTCGGCGCGGGCGACATCGTGGGAATCATCGGTTTGCGGCATTCCATCACCGGAGACACGCTCTGTTTCGCTCAGAATCCAATTCTGCTGGAGTCGATCGTCTTTCCCGAGACGGTCATTTCGATGGCGATCGAGCCGGAGACCTCTACGGAGCGAAAGAAGCTTGGGGAGGTCCTCGACATGATGAGACGCCAGGATCCGACCTTTCGGGCCCTGGAGAACGAGGAAACGGGTCAAACGCTCATCAGCGGAATGGG
>CAZFQG010000003.1:3670-84551 GCA_964520785.1 uncultured Planctomycetaceae bacterium
GAGGTCATCAAGCACCGCCTTTTGCGCGAGTATAGACTCAACGTCCGCGTGCATAAACCGCGGGTAAGCTACCGGGAGACGCTCGGAGAGGCGGTGGAGGTCACGGGATGTTGCCGGCGCATGATCGGAGGACAGACGCATGCGGCGGAAGTCGTCGTGCATGCCGAACCGCTTCAAGACGGCGAGGCTACCGTGAGCGTGGGTTTCACCTGTGGCGACGAAATCCCGTTCGAGTTCCTCCAGCCGGCGCTCGAAGTCCTCCGCGAACAAGCGACCGGCGGTGGACGCTACGGTTACCCGCTCATCCGGGTCCGCTTGAATATCACCGGAGGAGCGGTCCACGAAACGGACTCGACGGAACTCGCCTTCCGGCTCGCCGCGGCCGACGCCTATTCGCGATTGCTCCGCGAGGCGAAGATCGTTCTTCTGGAACCGATCATGAAGGTGGAAATCACGACGCCGGAGGAATACTTCGGCGATTTCGTCAGCGATATCCAGCAGCGTCACGGCGTAATCAATCGGACGTTCACGCGAGGAAAGAGCACGATTCTCGACGCATCGGTCCCGTTGGCGAATCTCTTCGGATATTCCGGCGCGATGCGCGGCCTCAGCCAGGGCCGCGCTACATGCACCATGGAGCCCTCCACCTACGGCCCGGCCCCGCCGGAAGTGATGGAGGCGATGGTCTGAACGAAGGACGATGTCTTGCCGGTCGGTGCCGGCAAAGACGCACCTTACGCCGCGCGACTATTCCGAACTACGGGGTAAGGCTTGCCGCCTCCGCGATTGCCGTCTCGCCGAGCGCTCCCGCGTAAATCCGCACGTCCTTCATTCTCCCGTTGAAGTAGTCGTGCGGTCCGAAGCCGATCTTCAGCGGATTTTCGTTGTCGAGATTGAACCGGTCGGCGTCGAATCCTTGGTTCTTCGCGACGCATTTACCATCGACGTACAGACGCAACGCCCCCCCATCTCTTACCACGGCGACGTGCCGCCAACCGGGTTCGAGGCCGCGGTCGTGCGAGACGCTCTTTCCGGCTTCCAACCGGAAAACGTGTCCGGAAGGAAGGACGCCGCAGTAGAGCTTTCCGCCATAAACGGCCATTGCCCACGCCCGCCGATAGACGACGTCCGGCGTGTGGTCCAGCCGTCCGACGTGGGTAAGCCGGTCGGGGCCGTCGTACCGGTAGACCTCCGCCAGCGGCAGCGTGCCGATGTAGAGCTTCCCGTTGTAAAGGCTTACCGCCATCGATTCCTTCTCCTCGCCGGGCCGGCCCAAGACGGTCCATTCTCCGGGCCCTTCGTTCCGCACCAACAGCGCGTTCGGCCAGGTGCAGAAGTGCATTTTTCCATCATAGACCATGAAGGAGTACGTCTGGGACGTCTCCGGCGGTACGCCGAAATCGGTCCACTTGCCGTCGCCGTCGTAGCGGAGGACGTGACCCCCATCATAGCTCAGGGCGTAGATGTTCCCGTTATAAACACCCAAATGGACCGTCCGCTTACCGGGGCAGCCTAGCGATTCCCATTGCGTTCCGCCAAGATATCGATAGAGGCCCTTATTCTTGCCCATTGGGTGATGGCGGCCGGTCGTGCCGGTACCGGCATAAAGCTCCCCGTTGAACTCGACCAGCCCGGAAACGGAAGTCACCTCCTCGTCCACGCGGCCGCAGTCGGTCCAAGACGTACCACCGTCGTAACGCCACACACGCCCCCCGGGGTTCGTGTTTTCGGAAAGGGGGAGCGAGGAACCACCACCGTCATACCACTCCGAAGCGGCGTAGAGCTTCCCGTCGCACACGCACAGGCAGCTCACCGCATTCGCCTGCTCGGGCGGACCGACGTGGACCCAGTTGCCCTTCCCTTCGAAACGATAGACCCCGCCGGCGCCCTCCGCGGCGGGTTCCCACGTGGAGGCGTAGAGATTCCCCTCGTAGACGCAAAGAGATCGAATGTGACGGCAATCGCCGGGCCGGCCAAGGTCTTCCCACGCACTCGGCGGCGTATTCGCGTCGATTCCGAAAAACAGGTTCCGGTGGTTCGACTGCGCGTTCGTCACGCCGGGATAGTTCATGATCGACAGAACGGCCCCGGTCCGCGTGTCGGGATCGAACTTGCTCAACAGGTCGCCCAAGACGTCGTCGAGCTTCTCTTCCGTGTGGACCCACAGAGAGATCGTAAAATCACCGTTCCCGGGCCGGAGGCGGTCGCCGTCGGCGACTTCGAGGTAGGCATCTCTGCCGTTGAACGCCGCGGCCCCGTCGGCGAATTCCACGCCGTGATTCACCGCGTGCAGGCCGTTGCCGGAGGAGTCTCTCGCGTCGGCCGCGAGTTTCCAGTGCCCGACCAATTCGGGCTCGGCGGCGCTCAATACCCCGGCGCAGAGGAATGCCGTCGTCACAAGTCCACGAAGGCAGGTACGGAAATCCGCCAGACCTTCCCTTTTTGAAGCGAAACGCGAAAGCACGGTCTTCATTCGAACCACCCTTATTCGTCAAATACTGTGAATCGTCGGCCCAGGTTGGACGCCTACACGCGATGCAGCCCCCAACCTGGACGACGCGCGCGATTACCGATCGCGACAATTCATTGTAATAGCGCGCCTGGCGCGGTGAAAACCATGCGGGCCGAACCAACCCTCCCAAGGGGATCGAAGAAATATCGAACAAAACCGATCCGAGGAACGTATCGATTATGGCAAATCGAGGGGGCGCCGACGGGCAGTTTATCAGGGTGGTATATAACCACTCATTTTAGCTATTACTCGGTGACATCCGTGTTTCCTCAAGGCTTGCCCTTGAGGAGTGGTCGGTAAGGTGATCATAATGGACTCTATGCATCTTCGTACCGACGACGAATTCCCTCAATAATCTCTTTCAAAACCGCCTGGAATACTCAATCGCATGAAACGTCCTATCCTAACCGTCCTCGCGTGTTGGATACTTCTTCTTCCCTTGGCGGCCTCCGCTTTCGCGGATGGTTCGCCTCAGACGCTGGATCAGCTCCGTGAAGTAGAGGCGAAACTAAAAGAGCTTTCTCCCAAGCTCGTCGAATGTACGGTCGGCCTGCAGATCGGTTCTTCTCGCGGAAGCGGCATTATCGTCAGCAAGGACGGCCTGATTCTCACGGCGGGGCATGTGTGTGGAAAGGCCAATGAGCCTTGTATCATCGTCCTGCCGGACGGAAAAACAACCCGCGGAATGACTCTGGGAATTTTCTCCTCCGCCGACGCCGGAATGGCGAAGATTATCGGCGACAATGAAGGAGACGACGAATGGCCCTATCTGGAACCGGGGACGGAGGCGGATATCGTCCCAGGGGCGTGGTGCGTTTCGGCGGGGCATCCAGGGGGTTGGCAGAAAGGCCGGCCTCCGGTGATCCGACTGGGACGCATTCTGAACTCGGAGAGCCGTGTCATTCAGACCGACTGCCCCTTGATCGGGGGCGATTCCGGCGGCCCGCTGGTGAATCTCGACGGCAAGGTCATCGGTATCAACAGCCGGATCGGGGCGAACCTGACGATGAATTATCACGTTCCCATCGGCGTGTTCCATGAGGTGTGGGACCGGCTCAAGAAGGGGGAGACGTGGAAGGACAGCTTCCCCGAGAAGAACGACGAGGAAGTCCGCCAGGCATTCCGTTCTATCCTTGAAAAAGCCCGCGAATGCGTCGTGCAGATCAAGTGCGATGACCGCAATACCATTTTGGGGACGGTGGTCGGTCCGGATGGATGGATTCTTACCAAGGCGAGTGAGATCAAGCCGGAGCCGATCTGCGTTTTCGGCGACGGAACGGAAAGGCCCGCCGAAGTGATCGGAATCGATCCGCGGTTTGACCTGGCAATGCTGAAGGTCGAGGCGGAGAAGCTGCCGGCCATTCCGTGGCAGATGCGAATGCCGGATGTCGGGCAAATCGTCGCCGCGACCGGACTGGACGAAGACCCCTTGGCACTGGGGGTAATTGGCGCGCCCAAGCGAGCGATTCCCCGGATCGCCGGGATGATGGGGATCATGTTGAAGGACGCCGAAGGGGGTGTCCTCGTGGAGAAGGTGGTGCCCGGCAGCCCGGCCGAGAAGGCGGGAATCAAGGACAACGACCTCGTCACGCATCTCAACGGCACGGCGGTGGCGGATCGGGAGACTCTTTCCGATAGTATCAAGAAGCATCGCCCCGGAGAAAAGGTTCGAGTGACGCTGAAGCGGGACGACGAATCGAAGGATGTCGAGGTCACGCTCGCGCGCCTGCTCACGGACGCGGCCCAGCGACAAGATTTGCTGAATCGCTCCGGGATCGGCGTGAGCCGCCGCGCGGATGATTTTCCGTTGGTGGTCCAGCACGACACGGTTATCCGGCCGAACGAATGTGGGACGCCGTTGGTGGACCTCGAGGGCCGCGTCGTCGGTCTCAACATCGCGCGCGCCGGCCGGACCGAGTCTTACTGCGTTCCCGCGAACACGCTGATCGTCCTGATGTATGACCTGATGTCCGGTCGACTGAAGCCTCAACCGCCGCCGGCGGAGAAGAAACCGGAAGCCAAAGAGGAACCGAAAGAGGACAAGCCGAAGGACGAACCAAAGCAGGAAGAACCGAAGGCCGAGCCCGAGGAAAAGCCGAAGGAGGAGGAGCCGGATTCGAAGCCCGAGGAAAAGCCGGAACCGAAGGAAGAACCGAAGGAACAGCCCAAGCAAGAACAACCGAAGCAGGAACAGCCCGAGGAGGAACCGAAAGCCGAGCCGAAGGAAGAACAGCCGGACGTCCAACCGGAGCCCGAACCGCCCAAGGAAGAGCCCGCGCCCGAGGAGCCGCCGAAAGCGGAAGAAACAGAACCCGAGCAGGACCCGGAACCACAACCGGAGGTGGAACGGGAGAATGCCGAGCCGGCCCCGTCAGAGGAGGGGCCTGAGCGGGAAGAAGAACACGAGTAGTCTCCGGGGCTGGACTTATACACCCCAAGCGGTATAATTCCGTTGCGGGTGGACAGCCCGCACCACGACGACTTCATTTTGGGGGCGAACTGGTATCGACCGGATCATTGAAGTGTAAGTGGCATGCCGTGGTTGGTCAGCAGGCCACGTAAAAAGCCGACCATAAAATCAACTGCCAACCATAATTTGGCAATGGCCGCATAGCATGCGACCCCGGCCAGGGTGCTTTGTCGGAGAGCGCCGGAAGCTGGACACACAATTCCGACTCGTCTCAAGTCGACGCCGGCCACGCTTGAGGCTAAATTCCGCTGCCGACTAGTCCGAAACGGACCCTGTTGCTCGGGGACGGCTCGGGCGAAATTCAAATGAGCGACTAAGCATGTAGAAGCTTGCATGGACATATCACGGGACGCGGGTTCGATTCCCGCCGCCTCCACTCTGGGGTGTCCCGCAATGATTCAACCAAGGCCCGCCGATCACTGTCGGCGGGCCTTCGTCGTTTGGTATGCGCACTGTCGGAACGGAACCGCCGTTTTCCTCGGATCTGGACGACACCTAGGACTCGACATTGTGGTTCTGCGCACTCCGCCGCCCCTCTCTTGCGGTTGGCGAATTATTGATTAGCGGCTGCCGAGGTAGTATATTTGGTGTAATGACACTGCATCGTGCGCTGGATTGTCGTCGCCGTTTGGGCCGTTGCGCTGGTCGGGAACATTGTTGATGCCGTTCTTCGTACTCTTTACGCTGAAATGGAGGATTCAATGAATTCGACTATCAACAATATTGTAAAAATGGCCTCCGGAGCAGCCCTGTCGCGGAGGTGGGTCTGGTGACCTGCTTTGGCACCGGCTCTGCAATTGCTCAGCGGCGTGGCAATCTGGCTTCGGTGGAGCAGGGCTGAAAGGGGTTCGATTCCCCGTCTCCGCGCTTCTGGCAGGGCAGCCTCAGTTGCGACTGGGGCTGTCTTTTTGTCCCCACCCAGCAAGAAAAACGGGCAGCCACAAAAGAACACACGGAACACAAAGGAATGGGCCCCATGCGCCCCGCCGTACTCGTGACGGGCAATGAGCAAGACGCCCCTGTCGAGGTGTAGCGACAGGCACAACGCTCATCGACTCCACATTCAATCCCGTAAATCCTGTCCGCATTCCCCGAGAGTACAAGTCCGCCACCCAAGACTCACTTCCCCGCCGGCACCCCCGCGCCCCGCAAGGGGACATCCGCCTCGATATCCAGTTCGAGCGCGGCAAAGACCTCGAGCACGCGTCTGAGGCTGGCCCCCGCATAATCCGTCGCCTCATACTTCTGTATCTGCTGCGTCTTGAGATTCAGCTTCCGCGCCAGTTCCTTCTGAGTCAAGCCGCGCGCGATTCGCCCCTGAATCAGCAAGCGGGAAATATCCTGCCAAGAATCCATCGACAACGCCGTAGCCGTCTTTGCCGCCTCGTAATCCTCGAGTTCTTGCTCAAGATCGTCAATTTGTGACCGGATACCGGCCACCATTGCTTCATAGAGTCGCGGGTCCATTTCGCCCTTTTCCTGCACTGCGGCTTCGAGAGCCTCGGTAAGCGTCGCGATCTGGGCCTTGGTTACGCCTTTTTGTTGTTCGTTTCGGATCATCTCGGTTCACCTATAATTCGATCAGCAGAACGCCTCTTGCGTTACCGTCCCTGTCCATCTGGAAAAAATCCAAGACGGTACCGCCACGAGCTTGGGGGTCCCCAAGTCGCAGCCTCGCGATGAGGAAGTCGACCCCGTATTTTTTCTTCATACGCTCTCTCGGTGGACGCGTGTCGAGAAACACGTCGTCCAGTTTGGAAAAATCGATCGGACCGGGCCGGTCATCCCAGCAGCCGTCAATGTCGTTCGGCTCCTCTTTGTCCGAGGCGAAGCTCCCGCCAATCCAGACTCGTTCAACACCGGCCTCGGCAAGATTCCTTGTCGCTCTGGCGAGACCGTCAACCAGCCCTTGCCGCCTCGTGTTCCAAGCCAGCTTCGTCCGGATTTCCGACAGAGTTGCCTTGTGAACGCCGGGCGGAAGGTTTCCATTTGCATCGAAAGTTGGTATCCCGGTTCGCTGGGACTTCTCTCTCGGCCGCTCATGGCTATTGCGATCCACTAAACCCCTCCTAATGGTGTCCCGGTCCGGTCAGGCCGACTGCATTGACGGTAGGACAACGATTTGATTGTATTGTCGGGCAACTTTTTCGTTGTGTCAAGCCCTTGTTTGGGTTCGGGCAGGCCGGGTAGGCCATGGAAAGCCTGCCGGAAGAGCCTCAGAATAAGCAACTAACCATGAAGAACCTTGTATAGAAATGCCTCGGGACGCGGGTTCGATTCCCGCCGCCTCCACTCTGCTTGGCAATTCTTGATTCGTAAGTCATTTCACTCCAGGGGGTTAGTCTATCTTGCTACTCTCTTTCTGTATTCCAGAAGTTTCCATGTTTCCCTTGTCGATAGATTTCCGTATAATTTCTGGTAAGACAAAAGTGACTGCGGAGACGAACTGTGCCCCTTCCTGAACGACTCAAGTATGCACGACAGGCGATGAATCTGACGCTGCGCGATGTGGCCGAGCGGACGGGGATCGGCGTGTCGACGATGTCGGAATTCGAGAATGGGAAGAGGGAGCCGAGGCTGCTTCAACTCAGGGATCTTGCCGAGGCGTACCGTCGATCGACGGGGTTCTTTCTCGAAGAAGGGCCGTTGCCCCGGGAAACCGTGCTTTGGCGACAGAAGCCGGTCTCACCCGATGCGGAATTCGTCCAGGCGGAGCTACTGCGACTGGCCGAGCAGTACCATAACCTCGAACGGTGGTGCGAAGATTTCGAGGAACTTGATCTGCCAATGGCCTCTGGAAGCGGGACTCCTGGAAACGGGGCTTCCGGAGGCGACGAGCGGTTCGACTATCCGCAAGCCGAGAAGCTTGCACACGGTTTCCGCACGAAGTACGGCCTTGGGGAACGTCCCGGCCAGTCTTTGCTGCGCGTGCTGGAAGAGGTCTGCAAGGTCAAGGTGTTCCACATGGCCTTCGAACCGAGTGGCAGTGCCGCCTGCACGTTGAGCGACCGCTATGGGGCGGCGATCCTCTTGAACTCCAAAAACGTTCGATGGCGACGCAATTTCGATCTGGCGCATGAACTGTTCCACCTGCTGACGTGGAACGTGTTCCGCCGGGGAGACACGCCGTCGGCCGTCGAGGCCTCTCCACGGGAAGAGAAGTTGGCGACGTGTTTTGCGCGCAATCTGCTGATGCCTCAAGAGCCCCTGCGAATCGCCGTCGACTCGCAACGCGATAAACGGACGAAGCTGAGCTTTGACGGTCTGTTCGAGGTTGCACGCCAATTCGATGTCTCCATTGAAGCCCTGTTGTGGCAGATGACGTTCGTTTTCAATCTCCCCAAGGAGGGCGTCGAGCAAGCCATCGAGAAGCTGCGCGACCGGATATCGTTTTGGGACCAGCGGCAACGGGATATGCCGCCCAGCCGGCCTCTCCGGTTCGAGGCATTGGCAAATGAAGCGCTGCATAAGGGATTGATTTCGACGGGCCGATACGCCGAATATCTTGGCATCACCCGGCGACAGGCGATGCGTCAAGTCGAGCAGGAAGCCCCGGACGATGCCGAAATTGAAGTTGCTCATACTTGACTCCGGCGTGGTAATCCGGCTTCACGAGCTTGGAATTTGGGAACAAGTTCATGACCGGTGCGACATCCACCTGTCACGAATCGTGGCGGAAAGGGAAATCCTGTTCCAACCCGGGGACGAAGGGAAGTACGGCGAAGACATTGACCTGTCGTCCGATATCCGCGGCGGCAAGGTGCACGTTTTTGATGTCGCGACGAGCGAACTGGAAGCATTTCGCAAGCAGTTCGACCCGCTCTATTTCGGCGACCTCGACGACGGTGAGGCGGAGTCGCTGGCTTACATGACCGGACAGCCCCCGGGCTACCTGATTTCGTCGGGCGATGCCATCGTATTCCGCGTTCTCGGGAACCTCGGCCGGGGCGATGAAGGTCTCTCGTTGGAGGAGGTACTTCAGCGGATCGGCCTGGGCCGGGAATTGGATTGGCCCTATTCCAAGGCGTTCCGAGAGAAGTACACGAAGGACGGCGAGACCGACATGATCCAGGGAAAAGGCCAATCGACTCCCCATAGGTTTCTTTCAATTGCCGGTCGAGGATGTTGAAGCTGTCAGTGGAGAGGTAAACGCGAGCCTTCGCGGTGTTCCCGGGTACTTGGCGGAGGCAACGCGTCGCGGCCTGCAAGACGAAGTTGTTCGAGGTGCGCAGCTTGCGTGCCAAAGCACAGGCGAACAAACTCGGGCAGTTCCACCCCTCCGTTCCCTTGTTCACCAACAGAATCACGCGGTGGGGGGCACCCTGCTTGTTCAGGGCGTTGAAGGCGTCGATATCGGCCTGTTTCGTCAGCTCGGTATCCGAAGTGTTCACAAGGCAAATCCCTTGCTCACGTAGAAAAGTGTACACAAGTACACTTCGCATGCCGTCATTTCGTTCTCGTGCGTCCATTCATCACGACCCGTCCAAAACGGTTTTCCCAACCACCGCGTTCAACCGTCGCAATTCGTGACCGACCGGGAGAAAGACGCTCCGACCGTCACTGGAAGGCAGGTTTCTGTCGATGGGAGCGTCCGCGTCGTCTTCTCCGAGCCGGTTTACCTCTACCTCTCGGATATCGCACTGTTCGATATGGAGATCATACAAACCCCCGGCGGCAACGAGGCGACCATCGATCTCTCCGGAGTCAGCCTGACCTTCGGCGAGACCTACACGGTGCGGCTCCGCGGCGACCGCGTCCAAGACTTCGCCGCCAACCTCCTCGACGGAGCCGCCAACGGCACACCCGGGACGGACTACGATATTGACGTTTCCGTCACAATGCCGGGGAACCTCAACGGTGATGGCGTGGTCGCGAGTGAAGACCTGGATATTATCCGCGCGAACTGGGGCCAGACCGTAACCGTCGGCGACCAGCGTTCCGGCGACGCGAACTGGGACGGGATCGTCAACAGCGCCGATCTGGATCTGGTTCGGGCGAACTGGGGAGCGTCGAGCGTGCCGACCGGGGCAAGTGAGGACGATGCCGACGGGAACGCCGGATTCTCCTCAGCCACCCCTTGGGGCTGGAGTCTTGCGCGTCGCTTCATCGCGTGGGCGTGCGGGTGTCTTGGCGCAAGCCCATTTCCGGGGAGAACTCGAACTCGCCGCCGCGGATGCCGTCCATGTTCAGCCGCTTGCTCTTCGGCCAATAGTGAATCTTCTTCGCGGCCGTCCGGTTCGTCGGACCCCCAAGCGTCAACTGGCGGAACAGCTCCGCGTCGTTTCGCCCGTCCCCTTCCAAAATCAGCAGGTCCTTCGATTGCGCATAGCTGACTCGTGCCCCTCGGGCCATGAAGGTCCGCCCCTCGACGACCGTGTTCCCGGTCGCTTCCAGCTCCAGCGCCGGTTCGCCGCCGGGCACCGCCATCTGCGCGACCGTCAAACGATCGCAACTGATCACGGCGCCCCGATCGTCCAATACGTCCGGATTGTTGAGATCGAGCTTGGCATCCCAGGTCGCCACCGGTCCGTAAACGGCGGCCGTCTGTTCGTTGAACGAGACCTCTCGCTTCAGGATGTTCCCGCTGATGGGGCCTTGGCATCTGACCCGCAGATACGTTTTCGGACCTCCCCCGCGGAGTGGAATTCGCGGTGTCGCCGAATCGTTGTTCGTCGGGTCGGCGAATCCACGTCGGACGGTGGTGACGTTCGCCGGTCCGTTGGCGATCAGGTCGCCGCCGAGCAGATTGAGCTTCAAGTCCGCCACTTCGACCTTATCGACGCAGACGCGGCCGAGGATGTCGAAGAGATGGTTCTCGAGCACCACACCTCCACGGCAGCGGATTTCGGCCAGTTCCGGCTGCGGCTGGTCCCCCTCGGAGGAGAAACGGATCGGGTGCCGCAAACGCGCTTCGAGCGTTTGGGTGCGCAAGTGCTGAAACTGGGTCGAGGCGGTCACCGCGTCCTCGAAGGTGGCCGTTTGCCCGTCGAACCCCATCCGCGTCCGCCACTCGATCGTAAGCGGTCCCGCCCCCTGGATCGGTTGTCCCGCCAGGTCTTGCTTGAGCTGCAATTGGAGGATGCCCGGTTCATCGGTCCATAGCGAGTTCGTGCCGCGGTTGAGGTTGATCGTCGCCGCCTTGAGCGAGAGCCCGGGGCCGTGGACGCTCGCCGGCCTTTCACGGCTTCCCATGCCGGCGACGGACGCATGGGGTTCGTCGGCGTCAACGGCGCTGACCCGGTCCCCCTCGATCAGAATCGGTTCTTCATCGGGCCGGCCCACCTGGATCTCGTGGAAACGTACTCCCCCCTCCAGCATCAACCTGGCGATGGCGGTCCGTTCCGGGAGCATCTTCAAGTTCACTTGCAAAACGTCCGCGTCCACCCGAAACCGTTGTTCGGGGGGGCGCTGCGCGGGAGGGGTGTAGTATGGGTTCGCCTGTCTGGGATGCGGTGCAATCGTTCCTTCCGGTCCCGGCGCCGGCTCCGCTGGGCTGTGCCGCCAACCGTCTTCCTCCGCGGAAGACGTCGCCGGGGACGAGGACGGCGTCCGCGTCGCGAGGATCCCCGCGGAGACGTCGTCGAACCAGATTTCCATCCGTTTGACGTCCGCGTTCATCCGATCCGACCGCAGCGAGACGGCCGTTTCCGCGAGCATCCGATCCGGCCGCAATTCCGGCATCCCGTCGGTCCCTTTCTCCCCGGTCTCGCGGAGCCAGAGATGGATTCTGTCCGATTCAAGCTTGCCCAGTTCGGCGTATTCCAGAAGAACGCCGCCCGAAAGGGAGACGAGCCGGCCGTTTTCGCTTTCCATGTCGCGGCGGACTTCAAGCAGATGCCCCCACGCCGCGCGGAGGGGCTTGTCTTCGGTTTCCACTAATCCGTGCAGAGTGCCGGGGCCCTCCGCGCGTATCTCGCCCAGCCGGCCGTCCTCGGCGGCCCCATACTGGAGCTTCTTCGCCGTCAGCCGGCTCTTTCCGTAGTGCAACCGGGCCTCGCCGCCGCGGCTCTCCAGAAGCACCCGCTGAGTTCCGAAATCATAGTCGAGGATTTCTCCCTCCGCGGTCACTTGGTGACTGGGAGCCAGCAGCCGAACCGGCGTCCCTCGCGCCTCGATCCGATAGGGTTCGAGGTCGAGGATATCCCCTTCCTTCGGATTGCGCGGAGATTCCTTTTCCGAAAGGACCGTTTCATGCCGGTCCGCGAAGTGAATCAGAAGCATCTGGCAGCTCAGATGATCGCTTTGCCCGTTCGGACGGCCCAAGAGAACGTCGACGCCGTTTTCGAACGTCGCCTGGCGCGTGCTCGTGCGGAACGTGAGCGAACCCCCGCACTTCACGTCGACCGGCAGATAGGGCGGTTGGCTCGGATCGTTCTCGTGCTCGGCGTTATCGAACCTCAGGTGCAGCTCATGCACGTTCGCCAGGGAGAACGATTCGATCCCGCTGATTCGCGGGGCGTGCGAATCTCCGACGCCGGCCTCCTTTCGCAGGCGGATCACCATCTGGGAACCTTCCCCGTAGTGGGGACCGTACCGGAACTTGACCCGTTCGCGGCTGATGATCGAGTCCTCGGTCAATTCGATATTCGTCGCGTGAATCGACAGGTCGTCTTCCGGTCCGGGCAGTTTTCCCTTGCCGGTGATCGTGACTTCTCCCTGGAGGGTTCCTCCGATGATCTGTCCCACCTTGCCTCGCGAAAGATCGAACGGCGAGTCGAAAGCCAGGATTGCGCCGTTTTGAGCCTCCAGAATGGTTGCCGCGGCGATCCGCTGGGTCTCCGTCATCTCCGGATCGTCCGGCAGGTAAATGAGCAGAAACGGCTTGATCGAGACCGTTCCATCCCGAGGGTCGTTCTCGTAGGTTCTGAACAGAAGCGTGACCTGATCGCTCTCGAGAATCTTCGGCTCCTTGATTTCGACGGAACAGGCCGCGAGCAACGAATCGAACCGAGAAAGCCGCCGGGCCGCCGCCGCTTTGGCCTTCTGGATCTTGTCATCCTCGATCCGCGCGTTCGCCCCCAGGGTGTTGGCGGGCTCGATGAATGGGACGACGGTAAGACTGTACGCGCAGAACGCGCCGAGGACCGCCAGGAAACCCAAAACGGACCGTCCGAGGCGCGATCGCGCCAGAGGAGCGAGCAGCAAGGCGATGAATCGTAGAGTTCTCAATGAATCCCCCCGTATGCGTCGAGGGCCGTATCCCACCGGCCCTGTCGTTTCAAGATGAACTCAACGGCCTCGCGAACGGCCCCGTGGCCCCCGGCGGAACTCGTGATCCAGTCGGCGGCGGCCTTGGCCTCCTCGCAAGCGTCGGCCACGGCGATCCCGAATCCGACCTCGCGGAGGGCACGGATGTCGGGCAAATCGTCGCCGATATAGCAGAACTCGTCCGGCGCAGCCCCCTCCTCGCGGAGAATCTGCCCGATCGCGTCCCATTTGTCGCCGACTCCCTGGCGCACGAAGGCGATTCCCAATTCCGCGGCCCGGTTACGGACGATTTGCGAACTCCGCGCCGTGATGATCCCGAAGGCGTGACCCGCATGCCGCCACAGACGGATGCCCAATCCGTCCCGGACGTGGAACGTCTTGCTCTCCACGCCATTGTTGTCAAAAGTGATCCGCCCGTCGGTTAGCACGCCGTCGACGTCCGAGAGCATGACCCGAATTCGAGCGCATCGCGTGTCGGGGTTCATCCGTGATTCTTCTCCTTGTGGTAGCCGGTCCGGTGCCGGTATCGTCTCCATGTTCTACGCGGCCGCGCGGCTCGCCGGTTCGGCGGCTTTCACCGTATCCTTCGGCAGCAGGCTCAGCACGTCCGTAATATCGATCATGCCGACCGGCCGACCGGCCGAGTCGACGACCGGCAATTCGCTGATTTTCCGTCCGGAGATAATCTCCAGCGCGTCCGCCGTGAGGGTCCCCGCGAGGACTCGCCGGGGATTGCGCGTCATCACGTGCTCGATCGGCTCCTGAAGTTCGGTCGATGGCCGTCCCTCCAGGAGACGGACCAGGTCGCTGTCCGTAAAAATTCCCGAGAGCCGCCCCGCGGCGTCGACCAGCATCACCGCCCCGGTCCGCCGACCGGGCAGACTGGAAACGACCAAAACATCCTTCACCGTCAGCGTATCGGACGCCACGCGACACTGGGCCAAAGGCCGCATGACCTCATCCACTTGGCTGAGCTTCTTCCCCAGGCTTCCGCCGGGGTGAAACCGAGCGAAGTCCTCGCGGCGGAAATCCCGAAGCCGGCTAACGGCCAGCGCTAAGGCGTCTCCGACGGCCAACATAACCGTGGTGCTCGTGCTTGGCGCCAATCCCAGGGCGTCCGCCTCCCGAAGTTCCCCTAACGGCAACGTGATGGTCGCCGCCCCCCCTAAGGTACTGTCAGCTCGCGCGGTAATCGCGATCACCGGGATCCGCCACCGCTCCAAGACCGGCAGAAGACGCACGACTTCCTCGGTCTCTCCACTTTGCGAAAGCACCAATACCACGTCGTCTTCGTGTACTCTACCCAAATCCCCATGAACCGCCTCGGCGGGATGGAGATAGTGCGCCCGGGTGCCGGTCGAGCCCAGCGTCGCCATGATCTTCTTACCGATGAGCCCCGCTTTTCCCATACCGGTAACGATGACGCTCCCTTCGGATGCATAAATCAGGCGTACGGCGCGCGCAAACCCGCGGTCCAACCGCCGCCCCGCGTTCACGACCGCCTCCCCTTCGGCGAGAAGGATCTTGCGCCCATAACTCAACAGTGTCTCGTCGTTCGCACCGGGGTCTTCGTAATCGAGTTCCATTCGCGATACTCCGTCCATCCTAGACTCGCGCAAAATCCATCTCTTGGGGATCGGCCGGGGAAGCCCCGCTCCAGGGGATATCGTTGCAATCTTTTGGGCGGATACTGACAGGCTGGCCCTTAGTCGGGTCAAAATACCCTCCAAAACATCTTTTCGGCGCCGATCACTTCACTCCAGTGGCGAGAAATCCACGTGAAGGCATCTTAGCAACGCGCGCGGATTGGGGCAATGAGAGTTTTCGCAAGGGGTGAAAACGACCGGAACCAAGAACTCGGGCGTACCGCAACCTGACCGCATACCTCTTTTGGTTTTAACAAGGCTGAGGCGGAAGTATGCCGCCACATTTCGGTTCAAACGGCCTCCACTGTGCCAAACCTGGGCAAAAACCCCCAACGACAAGAGGCGGACCAGCACTCGATTTGGCTGAAGTTTAGTCAGTTGACTAACCGAATATCTGGACTGGACAAGATGTGTCGATTTCTTGGATTGCGCGGATTGTTTGGGTCAAGCGGGGGGGGCATGCATGTCAATCCATCATGGCGACGGTTGAATACGCAGAATGGATAAAATACAAAAATCCACGATCCTTTTGATACTCCTGGCCGGCGTCTCCGGATGTACCGGGTTGCGCCAATGGTGGCACAATGGCTGGAAGGTGGGTCCGAATTATGCGCCTCCCACCGCCGAGTTGGCTCGCGACTGGAAGGATACAACCGAGGAACATCTTATTCCAGGTTCGCCCGTCGACGTCTGTTGGTGGGGAACGTTCGAAGATCCGCAACTCAATGCGCTGATTGCAATGCTGCATCGCCAGAACCTCTCCCTCAAGGAGGCGATGTTCCGGATCGAGGAAGCCCGGGCACTCCGCGCGGTAGCGGCCGGGAACCTGTTTCCTCAATCGCAGCAGATGGGCGGGTCCTACGCCCGGCAGGGAATAAGCAAGAACACGCCGATGGGCGGCATTCCCGGTTTTTCGACGTTCTTAAGCAATTGGACGTCAGTTTCAGCGCGGCTTGGGAACTGGACTTTTGGGGTCGTTTCCGGCGACTGGTGGAAGCGGCCGACGCGAACGTGGACATCAAGGTTTACGAATACCGGGCCGCGGTCGTTCTGTTGCAGGCCGATCTGGCGGCGACGTATATCCAGTACCGCACGCTGGAGGAGCGTATCCGCCTGGCGCTGCGCAACGTCGAGTTGCAAACGCGGACGATCAACATCATCGACGCGCGGCTCGCGGAGGGACAAGTCAGTGAACTCGACCTGCGCCAGGCCAAAGCCGAACTGGCGATTACCGAATCATATATCCCCCTGCTCCGCGCCGCGCACGACGTGGCCGAGAACCGGATTTGCGTTCTGCTGGGGGCGCCCCCCATGGAACTGGCCGAGATGCTTGGCAAGACGGGGGTCATTCCGAGCCCGCCGCCGAAGGCGGTCATCGGAATTCCCGCCCAATTGCTCACACGGCGTCCCGATGTCCGTGCGGTCGAACGCGCGCTGGCGGCCCAGTCGGCGAAAATCGGCTTCGCCGAGTCGGACCTCTATCCCCACATTTCCATCGCCGGGACGATCGGCTGGGAGGCGGAGGAGTTCACCCAGCTCTTCGATTTCAACAGCACCTACGGATTCATCTCGCCCGGGTTCCGGTGGAATTTGCTGAACTATGGGCGGATCGTCAACACCGTCCGCGCGGAGGACGCCCGGTTCTGCCAACTCCTCTGGAAATACCGGCAGACGGTCCTGGACGCGAACCGCGAGGCGGAAGACGCCTTGGCGCGATACCTCCGCAAACACGTCCGGCTCCGCAGCGTCGCCCAGAGCGTTTCCGAAACGGAACGGGCCGTCGAACTGGCGTTGCTGCTCTACTCGGAAGGAATGACCGACTACCAGCGGGTTCTCGACACGCAGCGAAACCTCGTCCAACAGCAGGATGCTCTGGCGCAAAGCAGGGGAGAACTCTCCGGTTACTTGATCCTCCTCTACAAGGCGCTCGGCGGCGGCTGGCAGTGCGTCGGCGCGGAACCGCCCGGGAGCGAGACGCCGGTCGGCCCGCCGGCCCCCGAGCCGGAGAACAAAGCCTTCGAGGCGTTCGAGCAAGCACCGGCGACAGACCCAAGCGGCGGGATTCCGTTACCCGCCCCTCCCACCGACGAACCCTCGCGAGACACCGAACCGGAAAACACGAACACAACGAAGGGAAAGTCCTCCACGTTGACCTCCCCCTCGTTCGAGCGGCTACTAATCGTTGCCCCGGAGTTCACTTCAAGGGAACCCTCCAATTAGCCCGGCAGGCAACAAGGGGTTTGCGTCAGCTTGGGCAACCACGTCTTGATGTCAAATGCTTCCCCAAATCCCCGGCCCTGGTTAGAATCGATTGCGGTGGGATAACCGTGGAGAGCGGCGCATAAGAAACCCCAGCGGGGGGACAGTTCAAGGTCCCTCTGGCTGATCCGTTCGTCCGATTGTCCCGCGTTTTCGGGCCCGAATAAGGGTATACCTTTGTATAATATTCATGGGGATCTCGAGGCGAACGATCATGACTGGCATGGGTAGACTCATCTCCTATCTCTCTATCGCCATAGGGCTTATGACGGCCGTTTTTTCCGTGCCCGAGAAGGCCGGCGCCATTTGGACGTTGGAGGCGATGCAGGCCCAACGGCAGCTCGCCAAATGGCGGGACCGCCCCCTCATTTACAACAACGATGGTGCGGATGTCCTCTACGGAGCGGAGCACACCCCCCAGGCACTGCTCGACGTCCGAACCAGCGGCCTGGCCGATTCGCAGGTCTCCACGATCAACTACTGCTCCCGGAGTTCCGGCTTCGGCCTCTTTACGCATAACACCCAAGTGGGGGAGATTTTCACTTCCACCGGTGGCCGTTATTACAACAATATGACACAGTCGCTCATTGATCAGGGAACGGACTGCCTCGAGGTCATGGTCGATTTCGCTCGGGAGAACGGCAAGGAGATATTCTGGTCGATGCGGATGAACGACACGCACGACGCGCATAGCGAATCGGCCATCTATGCCTTCCCTCAACTGAAAGTCGACCATCCCGAATGGCTCCTGGGCAGCGCGACCGACCGGCCCGCTTACGGGGCGTGGACGGCGATCAACTACGGCATTCCGGAGGTCCGCGACCTGGCCCTGACCTACTTCGAGGAGGTCTGCCTGAACTACGACATCGACGGGATCGAACTCGATTTCTTCCGCCACCCGTACTTCTTCCAATCGCACGCCGACGGCGGTACCGCGACGCAAGCGGACCGCGACGCGATGACGGGACTCATCCGCGACATCCGCGCGATGACCGAGCAGGTCTCCATGCAGCGAGAAAAGCCGATCCTCGTCGGAATTCGCGTCGCCGATTCGGTCGGCCTGTGTGAAGCAATCGGCCTGGACGTCACCCGGTGGCTCGACGAGGGAATCGTCGACCTGATGACCGTCAGCGGGTATTTTCGCGCGGAGGAGTGGGAGACGAGCGTCGCTCTGGGGCACCAGTACGACGTTCCGGTTTATGCCTGTCTGAGCGAATCACGGATGACCGGCGAGGCGGGAACGGTTCGAAAGTCGCGGGAGTCGTACTACGCGAGAGCGAGCAATGTCTGGGCCGCCGGGGCGAACGGGGTCTACATGTTCAACTACTTCAGTGACGACAGCCCCCTGTTTGACGTCGTCGGCGACCCCGAAACGCTTCGCGGCCGGGACAAGGTGTACACGACCGGCGGCAGGGCGGTCGATTCGATGTCCTCCGCGGTCACCGGAGGTCATACTTACCTCAACCGCGACGTGATCTACCCCTCGCGGCCTTCCTCGTTCGCCCCGGGGCAGTTTCGCGTTTTCGAGATGCCGGTGGGAGACGACATCGCCGGAACCCTGGACGAACCGGGCCGGCCGGCGCTCGAAGCGCGGGCCCAACTGCGGCTTTACATGGATCAGTTTATGGAACCGAACGACATCCTGGCGACGATCAACGGCCGGACCCTCACCGGAGGAAAAACGGAAGATGGGTATATCCGTTATCCGGTCGATCCGGAATGGGTCGACCAGGGGATGAACCACTTCGGCGTCGGTGTCCTCACCGGCGCGACAAGCGGCATCACTCTCCGCGACCTGCGGCTCTACGTGGCGTACAAGTCGGAGCTGACCGTGGCGACGCCCATCTTGCACGAACGCTTCTCGACCGCCGACTACGTGCCCGGCGATCTCCTCGGTCAGAACCCGGCGAACTCCCGGTTCGACTCCGCCTGGTCGGGCGGGCTCCACCAGAGCGGCGGATTCCGTTTCGTTGAAGAGGGCCTGGCCCGAGAGGAGATCGCGTCCGACGGCGGAGCGGTTGAATTTCACCTTGCCCGGTCCGATTCCCGGACGCACAGCGTCGTGCGGACCTTCAGCCGGGACATGACAGAGGATGATCGGCGGGTCTTTTACCTGGCGGGAATGATGTCTTTCGATGAGGACTTCTCGACCTCTCCCGACGCCGTCGCGCTGACCGGTATCCTCAACGCCGAGGAAGGGGATAATGTCCCGTGGACGATCGGCGTGCAATGGGGATTTCAGGGCAGCGGAACCGGCGTCGACGCCGTAATGAGGGCCCGCGATCATTCGGCTCCCGACTATCCGGTCGTCACGCAGGTGCTCGATTCGAACATCGACCCCGGGACGCACCTCTTCGTCATGAAGGTTGTCCGTGACGTGAACGGGTCGGCGGACGACGTTTCCGTCTGGTTCGACCCGAGCGACGTCTGGTCCGAGGCCAGCGCCGGGGCTCCCGACTTGCACGACACGATGGCCTGCTGGCTTCTCCCCCTTTCCGACCCGAACCGCCCGGTCGACACGCTGGTTCTGAGCGTGACCGCCGCCGGCGACGGCGCGGTGGTCCTGTTCGACGAGATCCGCATGGGGCGTTCCTGGGACGACTTGTTCGTGCGGCTGGAAGGAGACCTTCCACCGGCGATTCCCGGCGACATCAATGGTGACGGACTCGTCGGAAGCGCGGATCTCGACGTCGTCCGCGCCTTCTGGGGACAGGTCGTCGCTCCCGGCGACGTCGGCTCCGGCGATCTGACCGGGGACGGCACCGTCGACAGCGCGGACCTGGACGTCATCCGCGCAAATTGGGGCGCTACCGCGTCCGCCGCCGTGCCGGAACCGGCGGCATGGGTCATGTTCCTGGGACTGGGGGTGTTCCTGGGGCGGAGGGCCGGCAGGCGGGGGTGATTGACGGCGGCCCTCCCATATCCGCGGTGCTTGGGCCGAATCGACGAAAAAAGAGTCGGCCGCGGGGTTTACCCGTTTCGGCCCTTTCGCTAGACTAAGCCCGTCGTGTCCATGCGGAGCACCGCCCGTACCTGCGCGCCGAAAAATGACGTCCGTAGTCCGGCAAGGACGTAGTATTGTAGCGTGCCCGCAAGGGCATCTCCCCCACAAGAACGCCGCATGCGCCACCGCGAGCGAAAACGCCCGACGGCCGGTCGATGTGTTTTCGAAACCTCGTACGTGGGCCCTGCCGCGAGACGCGAATGCCAAGCCGATGAGCCTCAATTATTCCCATTTGCCGAGTTGGCTCGAAAACAATCGGCTGTTCCGGTTTTTCTTTCTGATTCGGAAGCTGTACCTGACCCGCCGCCGGTTTCACCATTATGGCCAATTCGCCGAGGACATAACGATCGGGCGGCTGTTCCCGGAGGATTTCCAGGGGTTCTTCGTTGACGTCGGCTGTTTTCACCCGGTGAAATACAACAATACGATCGCGCTGTACAGACGCGGTTGGCGCGGGATAAACATCGATATCGATTCGATCAAGATCGACGCGTTCAAGATCGCCCGGCCGGGGGACGTGAATCTCGTGGCGGCCGTCAGCTCCGAAGAAGGCGAGATGACCGTGTTCTCGGACGGATTCTACTCGCTGAACACGACACTCGACCCGGAGTTCGCCGAAAACCGTCCGCGTTACCGAAAACGAACGGTTCGTGCCCGGCGGCTGGACCGGCTTATTGACGAGACGAAATATCGGGACCGGCCGATCGATCTGTTGACCGTCGACGCGGAAAGTCACGATCTGGAGGTCCTCGAATCGCTCGATTTCGGACGCTACGCGCCTCAAGTAATCGCCGTCGAAACCCATTTGCGCGACCTCGACGCCGTCGCCGGAAGTGCGCTCTACCGATTCATCGGCGACAAGGGATACTCCTTGACGGGTTGGTGCGGGCTGACGCTGGTGTTCAAAAAGCGAGGCTCCCCTTCGGCGAAATAGCGGAGGTTCCAGGCCGTTCCGCGCTACCGCGCCTTCCCTCGCGATCCGCCCGTTTGTTTCATTCGGAACGCTCGGGCCCTGTGCGATTTACCGCGGTTTGGGGAGGGCTCTTCGTGCTTGAGAGCGTCTTCGCGGTGGTATAATATTGACGGATGGGATTGGCTCGCGGTTTTTGCGCGGGGTTTGTCTCCGCGCGAACGGGCGTTTGACGACGCGCGTACGCGGTCCTGCTCCTTCATGTCCAATGGTACTTTCGGGAACCTACCGCCCTTCGGAGGGTTATATGAATCGGCCGATCGCCTTGACTTTTTTCCCCCTGCTGCTATCTTGCCTCCTATTCGGATGTAAACTGGCCGACTCTCCGCCAAAGGGGCGTTCCTTCGAGCGGTATGCTCCGGCCACCGGCACGAATCGGAGTACGACGACGATGGGTATTTCGCGAGATGTTTTCGGCGAAGCCGACCGGCGGCAGGTCGATCGGATCCGGCTCACCAACGATCACGGAATCGACGTCGAAATCATGACGTATGGGGCGACGATTATCGCGATCCGGTGCCCGGACAAGAACGGCAACGTGGAAAACGTGACCCTTTTTCTGGACTCATTCGAAGACTATTATCGGGGGCATCCCTGCTTCGGATCGACGATCGGCCGATACGCGAACCGGATCGCCGGCGGAAAATTCACCATTGACGAACGGGAGTACGTTCTCGAGAAAAACAATGGGAACAACCATTTGCACGGTGGACGAAAAGGATTCGACAAGCAACTCTGGAATTGCGAAACGGAATACGGAGACGATGGGGTAATCGCGAAGTTCAGTTACCGCGGTCCGGACAACGAGGAGGGCTACCCCGGCAATCTCGACGTCCAGGTGGTTTACACGCTCAACAACGACAACGAACTGCGGATCGACTATACCGCGCGGACCGACGCGAAGACGCACGTGAACCTGACCAACCACGCCTATTTCAACCTGGCGGGCGCCCTCTCCGGCGACATCCTGAACCAAGTACTCACGATCAACGCGGATCGGTATCTGCCGGTGAACGACGAACAGATACCGCTGGGAGAACCGGCCGACGTCGAGGGGACGCCGATGGATTTCCGCGAACCAAAACCCATCGGCAAGGAATTGGATTATGTCGAGGGGGGATACGACCACTGCTATGTACTGAACAAGAAGGAGGGCGAGAGGTTGTCCTTCGCGGCGAAAGCGGTCGATCCCGAAAGTGGACGGACGCTGGAAGTCTTCACCACGCAGCCTGGTCTACAGCTCTTCACGGCCAACGGACTCGGTGGACACCAGGCAAGCGGGCACGCCTACGGCCCTCACCACGGGTTTTGCCTGGAGGCGCAAGCATTTCCGAACACCCCCAACACGCCCGGCTTTCCCAGTACGTTGCTGGCGCCGGACGAGAAATACGAGGAGACGATCATCTTCAAGTTCAGCGTGGAAGAATAACCAACGCCAATGGAACACATCAACGAAGGCGCACAATTCGAACTTTCCGTGTCGAAGGGGTGGCTCGCGTCGCGTCTGGATGCGCGGTTCGACCGTGACTACTATTTTTCGCCCCGGCGGCGAGACCGGGTGGATCGGCGCTGTGCCCAACTGGTCGACCGGGAATTCGGCGACATCGGCGGGTGTTTCACCGAATCGAATCTCGGCCGCAAGCCGTTTATCGCCTCCGATCAAGTCCTCGTCGGGGGAATCCAACCGAATCTGATCCTCGGAATGCTCGTCGGAGCCGAATTCATTGCGGCGGACGACAAGGACGCCGATATCGAGAACCACGTCCTCGCCGGGACCCCGGTCGGGGCGCTTCCCGCTCCGGAGGTCCTCTTGGAGCATCCGATCATTCGCGATTTTGACGAGCGGATCGCGGAGATTCGCCGCGAGGGGCGCCGGCGTCCGATTCCGCCGTTCTTCTGGGATACTTCGGGACGCGCGGCGATTCATGGTACCGTGACGACGGGGCTGAAGCTTTTCGGCGAAGACCTCTTTCTCGATATGGCGTCGCGAGGCGAGAACACGGTCGCGGCCCTCGACTGGGTCGCCGAGGCGTTCTCGGTCCTCGTGCGGCATTACGCCCGGTCGGCCGAATTCCCCCTGATGCAGTTGCATGTCGGAGAATGCGCGGGGTGCATGATCGGGGCGGACCAGTTCGCGCGATTCGTCCTGCCCGGCCTGAGGCGGCTCGGTGAGGAACTGGCGCCGATCCGCCTGCATTCGTGCGGCAAGAGCGACCACCTTCTGGGCGTCTTCAAAAAGATACCGCGGCTCGTCTCGCTCGACCTGGGAGGCGAAACTTCGATCAAAGCCGTCCGCCGTCATTTCGGCACCGAGTTTCCCGTCAGCGTGGCCCCGCCGGTGGAGCTTCTGACCGCTTCCGATCAGCGACCGCTACTCGACTGGGCCGAGGTCGCCCTCCGCGAATCCGAGAACGGTCCGCTCACGATCGTCTGCCACCTCGAACCCGGCTACAACGTCGATGCCGTCCGCGCATTGGCAAGGTTGGTGATGCGGTAGGGCGCGATTGCCAAGGTCAAGAGCGATATCCAAAGCTACTCGCGACCGACCCTCCCAATTCGGTCGCGGCGCGACAAATCCACAAATCCCCCCGGCGCATCCTGCGATCACGCGCAAAAAGCGAGTCCCCCGGCCCGCGTCGACCGGGGGACCCAAGTCCGTTTCCAGGTCAGTTGGTACCCGGTGGATTAACGGGCGGCACGGCAGCAGGCGGGTCCGCATTGCGTTTCGCGGGCGGACACCGTGCCGCAGCGGCACTCGCCGGTCGTTGCGCAATCGCAGCCGGCGTCGCAGGCTCCCTCACCGCAAGCGCAGTCGCCGCCACACGTATTGGCGGCTCCGCCCAAACAACCGCAGTCGGTGCAAGCGCACTCGTCGCCGCAGGTGCACGGTTCACCCCGCAGGCAGCCGCAGTCCGAGCATTTGCACTCGACGCACTGACACGCGTTCGTGGTCGCCTGGGTGTCGCTTAACGGGGCGTAGTCGCCCAAGATCGGGAAGGCCGTCGCAACGAAGAAAACAGGAAGGTAGAACATGATCCTATCTCCATGAAAATGGGGTTTGATTACGAGAAAACGTAACGAATTGAGGACCGAAAGCGGAGACTCGCGGCCCGACCCCATCAATTCCGCCAAATGCGGAGCATCCGTTGCAGGTTCTTTGGCGGCAGGAGAGTGGCCGTTAAGACAAACGCGGACAAGGAGGTGGAAAACCCGCCAACCGCGCCGCAATGGCGAGGAGATTCGAAAACCGGTGGAACATGCTCAAAGCGCGCACGCATGGAGACGGCCGCCGGCTGATCGGAGGCCGATATCTGACAGCCGCAGGGGTCAGGAGACGAATCGGACGTCCACCTATCGGAGCAGGAATCGCACGCGCCCGGATCCGCCCGGAAAGAACTTCCGGTCACGTCTCGCGGCTCCCCAACCGGGCGGCAACGGCAGGAAGTACCATCCCCCGTTGACCGGCCCATGGTTGGCATCACGAAATGGCAACCCGGGGAGCATTGACAGATGCGTCCCTCGGCGGTACAGCGACACCTGCTGACCACACCAACTACCAAGGGGGCATGCGCCAAGGTCGCAGCCATCAAGGAAAAAATCAGGGCAAAATGAACATTTCCCCTGGAAGTCATCTTCTCGCTCGGCCTTCGACAATGAAAGGACGTCATCCGCGTTTGATACGCGCCAGGATCATTTTATCAGGCTGGCTTGTCGAAGTCAATCGTGCTTGGTCGGGCACTCTCCGACAGAGAATCGCCCCGCGTACGCTCATTGCCGAGTGACACTGATTCCGAAAAGCGGTTGTCTCAGGCCGGTTGACACGTTCCGCGGGGTGAATCCCGAATTCGTTTCCGGCTGATGCCGACGGTCGGAGACGACTGCTCATCAAGCTCACCACGACCGCCCAGTTCCTTGACGGGAATTTTTCGAGCGAACGGGCAGAATCCTATTGTGTTTCCCCGGCACAATGGGTTAAAAACTGCAATAATGAAAAACATCGTTTCAGTCGAAAAAACCAACGCCCCGATCGGGTACATAACCCGAGGCCTCCTATCCGCCCGGTTCAACGGTCGGCTTCTCGTGGACGTGATGCCCACGCTGAGCCTGGCCGAGTGGGACGTGGCGACCGAGATGCTCGATGAGTGGGGAATGGTCGTCCGGGAAACGGACGATCGGTCGGTCTTCCGGATTGTCTGCGAGGACGGAACCCTCTACGCGAAGCACTACCACCCCAGGCGCAACGTCGGAATGCTCCGGCTTGCCATGGTCCGGCCGGCGAAGCGGGAATTCCTCGCGGCCGAGGAAGCACTTGCTCGCGGCATTCCCACCGCCGCACCCCTTCTCCAGCGGGATGCCCCTAGGGTGGTCGAAAGCCTTTACGTGAGTGAGGGCATTCCCGGGACGATTCCCCTCTTGCGGATTCGGGACGGGAATGCCGGTTCCATGCAACCGAAGCGGCTCCGCGAGGCGGTCTCCTTGACCGACACCGCCGCCGACTTCCTGGCCGACGTTCACGCCAAGGGGCTTTGCCACCACGATTTTCATGCCGGAAACGTCTTGGTCTCGCGGTCCGGCACGGGGGAATACTCGCTCTTCCTGATTGACCTGGTCGACGCCGGTTTTGGTCGTGGCTTTTCCTGGAAACAGGCCAAGAAGGACTTGATCATTTGGAACGCGGAATGGCGGGATCGGGTTTCGACCCGGCTCCGCGAGCGTTTCCTGAGGACCTATCTTCTGAGTGTTCTATCACGGGATTCCCACTTCCTTGCAAGGCTGCCCCGCCGCCTCCGGAAGATGTCTTCGACACAGTCTCTGGAATCGCTGGTCTCCCCGGTTTTCGAGGAAATCGACCGTGAAAGCCGCGCGTACTCCCGGAAGGTCGACGCAAGGCGGGATCGCCGGGTCTGGCGGACGAACCGCGATTTCGTCGCCCTGAACGGCATTCTGGGCAAGTCGTACTTCGCGACCGATTTTATTGACCCCTTCGAAGTATTCACCATGCGACTGACGACGGGGTTCGCGAGGAAGGATCAGAAAACGGTCAAGACGAGTTCCTCGCACCACGTATCCAGGTTGAGAATTCGAACACGCAGGGGCGATTACGTCGTGGCGGACAAGCAGAGCCTCAAGCCTACTTCGCTCCGGAAGATACTTCGCAACCCGTTCCGTAAGAGCAAAGCGGCGAAGGAGTGGTTCTATGCGAACGCGATGCACTCCAGAGGGATTCCGACGGCGAGGCCGATTGGTCTCATCGAAGCCGCCGCGGGGCCGTTCTTTATCAAATCCCACGTGCTGACGCAGTGGCTCGACAAGACCGTCGACCTCCACGCGTGGGCTCGCGCCGTCGAATCTCTTAAGCCCGCCAACCGCCGACGCCGGGTCACCGACGCGGCCGAGATTCTAGGACGAGCCGTGGGGAACATGCACGCCAAGGGCGTGTCGCACGGCGATCTGAAAGCCAGCAATATCCTCGTCAAGAACCACAAGGGACGGATCGAGCCGTATTTCATCGATGTCTCGGGCGCGCACGTCGCCAAGCGAGGGGGGGAACTCTCGCTGAGGCGGCGCGTCCGCGACTTGGCGCGGTTGGCGGAGAGCGCAACCGCCTATCCCTGGATCGGAAGGTCCGCTTTTTTGACGTTCTTCCGGGCCTACGTCGAGGCGCTCCTTCCCGGCCGGTGTGATTGGAAACGCCTGTGGCGTCTGGCTTCGAAACGAGCCATCCGACGCATCCGCCAGAAGCGGGCGAACGGAAAGCCGATTCTTTGAGGAGGGCGACCACCCAGTCGGGATTTCGCGCAGATGGCGTTTATTCGGCTATGAAGAGGTTCCGGCTTTTCCCATCTCCTCCCGGGTCTTCTTCACGATTTCGACGAACTTCTTGGCGTTGGACTCGAGTGTCGCGTAGTCTCCTTCGAGGATGGCCTTGGACGAGGCGAGCGACCCGCCGACGCCCAGGGCCCAGGCGCCCGCCTTGAGAAAGTCGGCCGCCGTGCCCAAGTCGACGCCGCCGGTGGGGAGTAGCTTGATTTGCGGCAGGGGGCCGTGGACCGCCTTGAGGTATTTCGGCCCTGTGACGTCGGAAGGAAATACCTTGACGACGTCCGCCCCCGCCTCCCATGCGGTGAGAATCTCCGTCGGCGTGAACGCGCCCGGCATCACCGCCTTGTCGTACCGCCGGGCCATCCGGATGACCTCCGGATTGAGCGTGGGGGATACGACGAACTCGGCGCCGGCGAGGATGGCCGTTCGCGCGGTCTCGGGATCGAGGACCGACCCGGCCCCGAGAAGGACTTTATCGCCCCACTGGTCGGCGACTTGCTCCAAGACCCGGTGTGCGCCCGGGACCGTGAAAGTCACCTCCAGTGTGTCGACGCCGCCGCGCCAAAGAGCCTCGGCCGTTCGGACCAGTAATTCACCGCTGGGAGCGCGCAAGACGGCAACCAAGCCGGACTCTTCAACGCGGGCAAGATTATGTTCTTTTGCCATGATTTCGTTGACGTTCTAAAGGAAATAAATGTACAGACCACCCGTCAGGGCGACGACGATCAGTCCGAAGACGACGGCGACCTTGGAGGACTCGAGGCTGATCTCCTGATTGACGGGAAGCTCCAAGGGTGTCTGCCGCGGTTTGAGGAGGGTGAAGAGGGCCATCAGTCCCATGACCACGGCGAGGGTGATGGCCATCCGATTGAGGAAGTTCATGTCGCCGAGGGAGAACATGAGGATTCCGTACACGAGCGGGCCGACCAGCAGGCCCATCGCCCCGACGAAGCCGGGAGCCCGCTTCGTAAGAATCCCGATGAGGAACACCGAGAGGATACCGGGCGAGATGAATCCCTGGAATTCCTGGATGAACTTGAAAAGGCCGCCGAACCGCGGATCGGCCAGCATGGGAGAAATCCAGCACGCCAATGCCGCGAAGACGACGACGCAGATCCGCCCGACAATGACCATCGCTCCCTGGGAGGCGGTACGGTGGAAATACTCCTTGTAGAGGTCCATGGTGAAGATAGTCGAGGCGGCGTTGAGCATCGACGCCAGTGAGCTCATCACCGCGCCCAAGAGGGCGGCGAGGACGAAGCCTCGCAAGCCTTGTGGAACATTCAGGTTCTTCAACAGCAGTGGAAAGGCGGCATCGTGCTTGTACCCGACGAGTTCCTTCGCGACCGCGTACTTCCCCTTGAAAAGCCCGAACGTCTCCTTCAGCCGCGCGAGCATAAGCGCCGCGCCGGAGATTCCCTCGGTGTTCTTGCCGAGAACGCGACCGATCACCTTGCCGTTGACTTGGGCGAGCGTCTCGACTTCGGCGGGAGTCACACTCTCATCCAGGTCCAATGCCGCGATCAATTCGCCGCGAAGAGCGTCCGGCTCGTCCGAGGATGTCTCGATCCCCGCTACCGCCGCGTTGAATCTGGCGACGCGGACCGCCTTTTCGGGTTTCAAGTCGGCGAATTCGCGGTTGAAGGGGAAGACGGTAGTCGATTCGGGCGGCGCCGATTCCAGTTCCTCGAAGGTCGCCCAGGTGCCGGCGTTGGCCTGCTTGTCGGTTTCCGCCTCCTCGGCCATCTTCTCGCTGAAGAGATTGAACGCGATGATTCCCGGGAAGACCACGATGAACGGAATAACCAGCTTCAATGCGGCGGCGAAGACGATTCCCTTCTGGCCTTCCGCCAGCGACTGGGCGCCGAGCGTTCGCTGAATGATGTACTGGTTGAGGCCCCAATAGTACAGGTTGGGAATCCAAATCCCCAAAAGCAGCGTCGTCCAAACGATATTCGGATCGGACAGAGGTCGGACCATGTGCAGTTTGTCGGCGTTGAGCTTCTCGAACCGCGCATAGGCGCCCATGTCCTCGGTCACGTCCGCCGCAAGGTCCCTTCCTTGATAAGCGGTGGGACGCTGGTGGTCGGGGGTCTGAGCCAAGTCGCCGACGTCCGCCGCGCCCAAGGCCATGAAGGCGAATATCATGACGACCGCCCCTCCCAAAATCAGCGCCGAGCCCTGCAAGAGGTCGGCCCAGACGCACGCCTTCAATCCGCCCGAGAACACATAGACCGCGGCCAGGACGCCGATGAACCACGAGGCGCTCACCAGATTGATCTCAAACAGCCCCAGGGGCTGGAGTTCCCCGAAGAGGACCGTAATCGTCAGCGCCCCCGAGTGGATGACCACGGCCATCGGGACTCCGACCAACACGATCATCATCGAAAGGGACATCAGCGTGCGGGCAAGTTTGTTGTAGCGGTATTCCAGGAACTGGGGGATGGTGTAGATTCCGCACCGCAAGAACATCGGCAAAAAGAGAAACGCGACGGCGACAAGCGTGACCGCCGCGATCCATTCATAGCTGGCGATCGCCAGGCCGGTACACTGCGCGGCGTTTCCGGACATCCCGATGAATTGTTCCGTCGAGATATTGGCGGCGATTAGCGAAAACCCGATCAGCCACCAGCCTAGCCCTCGTCCGGCGAGAAAGTACGTTTCGCTATCCTTTCCTCCTTGACGACTCATCGAGAGGGCGACAATCAGCACCGCCGCGATGAATCCGAAGAAGATGACACAGTCAAGGATGTAATTCCGGCCGAAAAAACCGGCACCTTGGGCAAAAAACAACATGGAACTCATACCATTCCCCACCAATGGGCTGTTTGAAGTGACGATGTCAGATCGCTATTATAGGGGACGGCCATGGTATTTCACAACCGACCCGAGTAGTCAACTGTTGGAATTGGTGAAAGCCGGCTCCGGTTTTGATACCGGCTTGGCGGAGCAGGTTTTGTTTCCTGATGACCTGACCTTGTAAGGAATTCCCATGACACGCTTTCCTTCCCGATCGTTGCTCGTCTTGATTTCACTGCTCCTGCTGGGGATTCCCGCGGCGGCTCGGGCCCAGAAAGAGGCCCAACCGTTTGAACTGAAATGTCGCGTCTCGGCCGCCCTCCCGGTCGTTGGGCGGAAGCAGACGGCGACCGCGCGCCTGTTAAACCCTCCGGCCGACCTGGGTGACGCGGAAATACTCTTCCAAGTGACCCACGATGGCCGGACCGTACCGCTTGGCCCGGCGCGGAGGGTCGCTTTCAAGCCGGGAGAAACGCCAGCGCAGGCCTCTGTGGATTGGACCCCGACGTCGACCGGGGAGCATCTCGTGGAGGTGGTCTTGACGGTGGGGCGGAACCGACCCCAACTGACCGCCTCACAGGAAGTTACGGTGGTGCGAAGGCCTTTGCACTTCCACTACTGGGACATGAACCCATCCCTGAAGTACGTCACCGAGGGTCTGGTTCAGAAGGAGGAGCCCCTGGAGTACTGGACCGACCGGGGCGCGGTCGGCCAGAGGTGGGTTGGCGGAATCTGGGCCGTCAAGACACGGAAGCTCGATACGGTTGAGAAACTCGCCGAGGGTTGGACCTCCAGGGAGTGGCCGGGCATCGTCATCGACGAATTCGGCTCACCAGGCGAGGTGGACCGGCTTCTCGCGGCGGCCCTCATCGAGACCAGAAAACGGATGCCGGGGCTCTATCTGGCGCCCTACGCGATCAGTCCTTCCCCGGAATCCTTCGAGGCCTTTCGAACCGCGGCGGACAGAGTGCTCGTGGAGTGCTATTGTCCCCACGGAGCCTACGGCTATAAACGGATTGAAAGCCGCACGTCGATCGCGCGGAAAAACGGATTCATGGAGAAGACCTTGACCGTCTTGGGAATTGGAAACGCCCTTGGCAAGGATTCCCCGACGATTACGACGCCTGTCGAGCTGCGGAGGCAGTTGCACTTTCTGCGATACCGGTTTCCGGAGATGTCCGGAGTGGCCTTCTTTTCCGGGTTTCGGCCACTGTATCCCGCCCTCAACGAAGCGATTCACCGGTTTTACATCTTACCGGTTCTACGAGTCGAACCGACCTCGCAGGGGCAGATAAAAATCGAGAACATCGGAGCGGACGACGCGGAACCGGCGAGCGTTTCCTTCCAAGAGGGGGACCGAATCGTCGCGGTCGATGTTCCCCGGTTGGCGGTGGGAGCGTCGACCGAGGTTGCCTGTCCGGAGGAGGGACGCATCCTCACGGAATTTCGCGAAAACCATACCGTTCTCGGTCCGCCCCTTCTCTGGAAATACGAACCCGAGTCGGACCGCCCTGGAGCCTCTCCGCCATGGCCGACGACGGATGGGATGGTGACGGTTCTGGAAGAATCGTTCGATACCGATTCCGCGCTGCTGGCGCCGTCGGAATCCTTTCAGAGCGATGATGACAAACCGGCCCCCTCGGTCGAGGCCTCATTTTCGGAAACGAATGGAAAGCCGCTGGAACTCTCGTTCGACCTGGAGATGGTCCATGCGGGGTCCTATGGGGGCTTCGAGGTCGGGCTCTTCAAAGAAGGAGGACCCGAACGAATGGCGATTCAATTCTACCGCGGCGACCACGAGCCGGCCGTGTACGCGGGGGTATCGATCAAGAACTCGGATGGTATTCTCGTCGCCGAACGGCTGGCGTTGGGACTTGTGAGCGGCGGAAGGTACCATTTCCGCTGCTTTTTTGACGGACAGGACCAGCTTCGTTTGGGAATTTGGGATGACTCGGGAACGAAGCTGTGGGATACCGGAACGCTTCCGACTTATGGTGAGTTTACCGCCGATCGACTCAGGATCAGCGCTCGAGCGGGGGAAGGATCGGTAGTGAAATGGGACGGCGAACGCAAGTGCCTCCTTATTAGAGGGGAAATGAACAGCACCTATTTTAGTGAGGGACAACTGGATATTCTTCGACTCAAAGCTCGGCGGTAGTGCGAAGGGGTTTGCTCGCGAAAGCGGCAAGAACGGATTGATCCGCAAATCCGATTCAGCGGGGCGTACCTGAACGCCGATAAAGGAAGTGGCATGAACCGTGCCGAGTTTTCGTATTTGCAGGGTGAGTCGTTGGAAAATACTTCCCGGGTAAGTACTGATTTCGCCTGTGCCTTGTATCCTCCAAGGGCGGTCCCCCACCGCTGACGAAGAGGTTCCACCGTGATTTTTACAGAACGACCATTTGGATTGAGTGTATTCTCGGTCGCGGCACTGCTCGTTTGCAGTGGGGTGGGCCGGGCGGGCGATCTTGAACGTCCCGGCGCGGTTTTGCCAAGGACGGTGCGAGGACAAGTCGGCTCTCCCTTCGCGGCGGCCCCCGCGAAGAAGCCGGGTTTCAGTGAGTCGCTCAAGGGTGGTTTTGACAAGATGACGGGGGTTTTCTCCCAGAAAAAGGAGAATACCCCGGCTCCGACGGCCAATGACGAGCTGTCTCTGGCGAATCGGGCCAAACCATCGCCCAAGCTGCACACCTCGCTGGCTCGGATGTATGAGGCCCAGGGCCGCTTGAAGGATGCCGAAGGAGAGTACCGCGAGGCGCTGAAGCTCGATCCAAACAGCTCGCTGGCGCTGTTGGAGTATGCCAGATTTCTGGATCGGCAGGAGCAGTTCGACGCCGCTATCGGGCTGTACCGGCACGCGGAGAAGCTACACCGAAAGGATCCGGCCGTGCATAACGACTTGGGGCTCTGCCTGGCGAGACACGGCCGGAGCCAACCGGCCGTCGCGGCATTCAGGGAGGCGGTCGCTCTGGCGCCGAACAACTCCCTTTACCGCAACAATCTGGCCATGGTCCTCGTCGATCTGGAACGGTACGACGAGGCGATGGAACACCTGGTCGCCGTGAACGGGCGCGGCGTGGCTGAATATAACATGGGTTATCTGCTGTTCAAGAAAGGGCGGGGGGACCTCGCGTTGAGGCATTTCACCGCCGCGGCGGAACACAATCCGCACATGACGCAGGCCCAATGGTGGGTTGCCCGGCTGAACGAACGAGAGCCGGGTGTTTCAAGTCCTGCGCAATTCGCGGGCACCCCGGGTCGAGCCACCGAGCCGGAGTCGGTCGCTCCGACACGGAGGCCAACCTACACGGCCAGCAGTGAACGACCGCAAAGAGCCCCCATGGTTTGGGTGGAATCGACCGACCCGGCGCATGGAGCCCCCCCCAACCGAAACGGCGTGCCTGGCTGTGAGCGGATTCCACCTTTGCGGCAGCCGGAGAATGTTGTTCCGGTGCAGCGCACGCCTTATGGAGCTTTCGGAGGTCGTCCGCAAGAATGGGCTCCTTCGGCACCGCCAACCAAGAGGTCGCTCGAACCGCTCCCCACAATTCGTCGCTAGCCGCGCGAACGGGACGCGAAACACCCCGGACCGCCGCAAGCGCGTTTTCGGGTCCTGGCCGCCTCGCTTGAGGGTTGCCGTCTGGCGGGGGCTTTCGCGACGCGAACGCCGTACCCCCCCTTACGCCATCTGACAAGGTAGGGGACATATGATTCCGATCCGCCTATCGACACGGAATCGCGGAGCCGCGTCCCTTTCTTTCACCCAATTCCGAGGGTATTGCGTGACCGAAATGGGGGAGGACTTGTCATTAACGCTCCTTATGATAAGATGATCTTATATCAAGGAGCTTCTGGAATGAATATTGAAACGCTACGCCTTTATTGCGATGTCGTCCGTTACCGGAGCTTTTCGCGCGGCGCCGGCGCCAACGGCGTGAGCCAATCCGCGGCGACCCAATCGGTGCATCGGATGGAGCGGCATTTTGGAATGCAACTGATCGATCGGACGAAGCGGCCGTTCATCACCACTCCGGAGGGTCAGGCCTGCTACGAGGGATTTCGCGAGGTGCTCGAACAGTACGACGCCGTCGAATCGCGTGTGCGGTTGCTTCGCAAGGAGATCACCGGAACGGTGCGCGTCGCGGCGATTTATTCCGTCGGGCTGCACGACATGAGCCAGTGCATGAAGGACTTCATGGTCCGGTTCCCCAAGGCGAAGGTCCGATTGGAGTATCTCGGGCCGTCGAAGGTCTACGAGGCGGTCGAGAACGCGGAGGCGGATATCGGAATCGTTTCTTATCCGCAGGCATCGGCGGAGATTCAGGTAATTCCTCTGAGAAGCGAGGACATGGTTCTCGTTTGCGCGCCCGGCCATCCCCTCGCCAGGGCGGAAAGGGGTACCGCCGAACTACTGGCCGGCCAGGATTTCGTCGCGTTTCAACGGGACCTGATTATCCGCAAGAAGATCGACCGCCACCTGCAGCGCCACAAGGTTTCCGTGAATCTGGTGATGGAATTCGACAACATCGAGACCATCAAGCAGGCGGTCGAGATCGGCAGCGGGGTGAGCCTGCTCCCGGAGCCGACCGTGCGTTACGAACGCGAGTCGGGCCGTTTGGTGGTCATTCCGTTGGCGACGAAGGAACTGCGGCGTCCGATCGGAATCATTCACCGCCACCGGCACGTCTTCACGCCGACGGCCAGCAAGTTCGTCGAGTTATTAAAGGAAGTGCAAGGGGAGTAACGCATCATGGCCGCGGATTATGTTGATCAGGGCGAGCGCGTCCGCGTGATTTTCCGAACGGTTCTCCCCAGCACGTCCTCGCGCGAAGATCGGGGCGAGCTGGAGGATACGGAAACGACATCCGGCGGACCCGGACCGGCCGAGTCCAAAGTTCCGGTCGACGTCGTGGCTGGAACCACCGTCTACGACGCGGCCACGGCCGCCGGTGTTTGCCTGAACGCTCCCTGCGGCGGCGGCGGCACATGCGGGAAATGCCGCGTTCTCGCCGGCAGGGGGCTGTCCGAGCCCGGGGCTCTTGAAAGGAGACTTGTGGGTGCCGCCGACCTCGCGGCGGGAATTCGGCTGGCGTGTCAGGCGTGTATTCTGACCGACGTCGAAATCGGCGTTCCGGCGGGTTCGCTATCGGACTTCGGCCACAGAATCGTCACCCAATCGGTCGTCGCGAGGACGGTTTCGGCGGATCCCGGCGTGTTGAAGCGGTATCTGACGATGCGGCCGCCGGAGCGGGGAGACGATGTTTCCGACGTTTGCCGGCTCCGACGGGAATTGGATCAAACGATTTCGTTCGACCTGGCCGCGTTGCGGCGGCTCCCCGGAGTTCTGCGAGAACTTGAGTTTCGCGGGACGGTGGTTACCGCCGGCGATAGCTTTCTGGATTTCGAGCCCGGCGACACCACGTCCGAGTCGTTCGCCGTCGCGCTCGACGTCGGGACGACGACGATGGCCGCGGAACTCATCGACCTGACGACCGGGAAGATACTGGCCGTCGGCTCGCGGTTGAATCCGCAAACCGCCTTTGGAGACGACGTCCTTTCGCGAATTCTCTACACCCAAAATAACGACGACGGGCTTCTGGAACTGCACCGCTGCGTCATCTCGGCGGCCAACGGACTCATCCGTGAGCTGCTGGAAGAAACGTCGACCCGAGAGACCGCCGTCTACCGGGTGGTCGTCGCCGGGAACACCACGATGCAACAGTTGTTCCTGATGCTGGATCCCAAGCCGCTGGGAATCGTGCCTTTCGTGCCGGCCGCGGTGCAGGGGCTTTCCGTCGGAGCGTCGCGGCTCGGATTGGCCGTTCATCCGGGGGCGGAGGTCCGAACGCTGCCGATCATCGGCGGGTTCGTCGGCGGGGACGTCACCGCGGGAATTCTGGCGACGGAATTGTCGTCCGTCGAGGGACCCGCGCTGTTCGTCGATATCGGTACGAACGGCGAGATCGTACTCTGGACCGGAGATCGCCTGATCGCGGCCTCGACCGCCGCGGGGCCGGCGTTCGAGGGCGCAAGGATTTCGCGAGGAATGCGCGCCTGCCGCGGAGCAATCGACCGGGTGGCGTTCGAGGACGGTTTCCGCGTCCATGTAATCGACGGGACGCGCCCGGTCGGCTTGTGTGGTTCGGCTCTGATCGACCTCGCGGCGGAACTGCTGAGGCTGGGCGGACTGACTTCGGACGGGCGCCTGCTCGACCCGGAGTCTCTTCGGCCGGATGCCCCGGACGAACTCCGAGAAAGGCTCGTCGGCGGCGCGTTCGTGCTCGCCGACGAGAGCGAATCGGGAACGGACTCGCCGGTTCTAGTCACCCAGCGGGATTTCCGCGAACTGCAACTGGCCGCCGGGGCCATTCGAGCGGGGATTCAAATACTACTTGGACAATCCGGAATCGAGGCCGAGCAGTTGGCGGGCCTTTTTCTGGCGGGGGGCTTCGGGAATTTCATCCGGCGGGACAACGCGCAACGAATCGGTTTGCTTCCCGGCGGGGTTTCCGTGGACCGGGTCTTCTACCAGGGCAATACGTCACTCGCCGGTGCGCGGCTGGTCGCCATATCCCGCCGGTGCGCGCAGATCGCCGAAGAAATGGCGGCGGCTTGCGAACACGTCGACCTTTCCTCGGATCCGCGATTCGCGATGGCGTTCGCGGAGGCGATGCTATTCCCCGAAACGTGATCAAATACCTCCCGGGATGGGCAATAAAAAAAGGACAATCCCTTTCGCTTCTCTCGGGTGTCGGGCGGCAAAACCACGAAGAACTTCTTTTGTCCAACCGGAACGCCGTTTTTTTCGCCGGAAACCGGGGTCGCCGGCGGCACAAGCCGCCCCGGAGTGTTTTCTGAGCTAAGGTTTCAATGTTGGGATGGGACTGCGCGCCGCGGCGAACAGGAGCATCAGGAAACAACTCGGACGACGGGCCTTGCGGGAGTTATTCATGTCGGGAGCGATGACACAGTTCGGTTTTGCGACCCCTTGGACGATATGGTTTGTTTCGATTGTGCTCGTTGTAGCGGCAATCATTGACGGTTGGAAGCTGAAGGTTCCCAATTGGATCACTTTCCCATTCGTCATTACCGGGTGGCTTTTTTGCTTCGCGGCGATGGGATGGAGCGGCCTGGGATGGAGCCTGGTGGGTACCCTTGTCGGCCTGGCGTTGCTACTGCCGCTGTACGCGATCGGAGGAATGGGGGCGGGAGACGTAAAGCTGCTTGCCGGAGTCGGCGCGTGGGTCGGCCCGAGCGTTACCGCGTACGCATTCTGCGTTTCGGTCATCGTCGGAGCGGTGATTGCCGTGGGAATGGTGCTCTATCGCAGAGCATGGTCGAAGCACTCCGCCCAGTTCAAGGCGATCCTTCTGGAGATCTGGACGGTCCGAAACCCGGAGCAGTTGGCGGCGGCGGCCGCGGAGCGGAAAAGCACCATGTTGCTTCTTCCGTACGGAATCCCGATCGCGATTGGAACAATTGCCTATTTTGCCTATTCCGGGATGCTACTGTAGCCGGCCGTAGAGGCTTTCCACAGCTCCAGTCATTCCTATTTTCCAAAAAAAGGGATGAACACCAAATGAAACCACCAGTTGCCTCGTTAAGGTTGCAGAAAGAATTCGGATTGGACCGAAATAAACGAAAAGGGGCCTCCGCGGTTGAATTCGCGTTGGTGGCTCCGATTTTTCTGATGTTGGTTTTCGGGATGATCGAGTTCGGTCGCGCCATTATGGTTCAACAAGTGGTGACGAACGCGTCTCGTGAAGGCGCGAGGGTCGCCGTATTGGACGGATCGACGTCCGCCGAGGTATATGACAAAGTTCGAAAGTATTTGGAAAGCGCGTCCATTCCCATGAACACGGCCGCGAAGGTAAGTGTCGTTCCGGACCCGCCGAGCAGTGCCGGTTATGGCGAACCCGTATCCGTGAGCGTGTCCGTTCCCTACTCGTCGATAAGCTGGGTTCCAGGCGCCTCTCACTTAAAAGGGGTGACGTTGGACGCCACTTCGGTCATGCGTCGAGAAACGGTTCAGTGACGGAGATGTGAAGGTATGCGAACTCGATCAGTAATACTATTGGCTCTGGCGCTGGTCTGCGGCTTGATCGCCGCGATCGGAATCAACCAGGTGATGGCGAACCGGAAGAACGAGCATAGGCCGACCGGCGAGACGAAGGCGATTTTCGTCGCGACGATGGATATTGCACCCGGCGATCCGATAACTCCCAAGTCGGTAAAACTGGAGGAATGGCCCGCCGGCAAGATCCCGGAGGATGCGCTTTCTCAAATCGAGCAGATGGACGGACGCAGGGCGAAGGTGAAACTGTACCCGGGCGAAGTGCTCCGGGACATCAAGTTGTTCAAGAAGGGGGAAACCGGGCACCTGGCGACGGAGTTGATCCCCCATGGATACCGCGTCGTGGCGGTCGAGGTGGATGAGGTGGCGGGAGGGGGTGCCCTGATTCGCCCCGGAGACCGCGTCGACGTGTTGATTCACCTGGAGCGGAACCCACATAAGGGAATCGAAACGACGACGACGCAGACCGTCTTGCAGGACGCCAAGGTTTTCGCGGTCGGCGCCGTATTCAAGGTCGATCCGGGACGCGACGACGAGAAATCGCTCCAGGCAAAAACGATCTCCCTGTTAGTAACTCCGGAGCAGGCGCAGAAGGTAACGATGGCGTCCGAAATGGGTAAAATCCGACTGACGCTGCGGAGCCATTCCGACAGTATGCAGTCGAACTTGAGTCCCACCTCCCCCAGCTTCCTCCATCATCTGGGAGAAGGCGCATCCCGGCTGCAGGAGAGCCTGTTCAAGCCCGGACCCGCGGAGTCGAACGAGCTGCCCAAGAGGAGTGGTATCCTCGACTTCCTCAACCAGTTGTCGAAGGAATCAAAGACGGAGCCCGCCGCGCGGGAGTCCAGCCCGGTCGCGATGGAGCCGAAGTCGGACGAGTGGACGATGCGAGTTTTGACGGGAGAGCAGGTGGCGGATGTACGAATGCAACGCGCCGGCGGGGTGGGAACGCATTGGGTTACCGTTGGCGCGGAATTCGAACCGGCCGTTCCGGCGGCGCCGCTCCCCCCGGTGCCGGAGCTTCCGGTCACGGACGTCTCGGACGGCGAGGACCACGAACCGATCGACTACGAGCCGCCCACCGGTGAGGGGGAGGTGGACGGCGAAGCGAGCCATCCACTTTGAAGATTCAAGGATTCGAGTAGCGGTCGCCATAGCGGCCGAGAGGGGGGCCCGGCGCGCCGGAGCCGACCCGGAGAGTTCGATTCGCGAATTTGGAGTACGGTTCGACGACCGCGAACGAACGTAACATACGAGTATTCCCCGAGTGCAAGGAAGCACCGACATGATTAATCGCCATTTTTGTCTGAATATCGTCGCGGCCGGTTTCGCGGGCTGCGTGCTGCTTGGGGGCTCTCCCGGATGGGGAGCGGAGGGGGAGAACGGTTCGATCATCGTGAATGTCCAAGAGCTTTCGGGGCGGCTGGAGATGACGATTCACACGAGCCGTATACTGGAACTCGCGAAGAAGATCGCGATTACCCAGGTCAACGATCCGGAGATTCTCAAGCCGACCGCGCTCTCGCCGACGCAGGTTCAGGTTTCCGCGCTGAAGGCGGGAGTCACCCAAGTGAACCTCTGGGACGAGGACAATCATATCCACACGGTCGACGTACTGGTGAAGGGAGACGCGCAACTCCTGAAGGAGATTCTCGCGTCGCAGCTTCCGAATTCCCGCCTCGACGCGGTTCCCGTGGGCGACGGCGTCTTGATCACCGGCTTCGTGCAACAGCCCGGACACGCGGCCCTGGCGGTGAAAGTGGCGGAGGAGTTCTTTCCGAAGGTGATCGACAATGTGACCGTCCGCGGGGTGCATCAGGTGTTGCTGCACGTGAAGACGATGGAGGTTTCTCGGACGAAGCTGCGTCAGCTCGGTTTCAATTGGAACGAAATCGCCAGAGGCTTTCAGATCGTATCCGCTCCGGCGGAAATCGCGTCGCCCGATTTCCGGTTCAACATCATCAACGGTTCGGAACATTTCGACGGCTTCATGCGCGCCATGCGGGAGGACGGCCTCTTGAAAGTCCTGGCGGAACCGACGCTGAATACCGTCAGCGGCAGGCCGGCCGTATTTTTGGTGGGGGGCGAGGTTCCCATCCTGACGCCGCAGAGCCTTGGTACCGTGACGATCACCTACAAGAAGTACGGTACGAAGATCGATTTCATCCCATACGTGCTCGACAATGAGCGCATCCGGCTGGAGGTGCGGCCCGAGATCAGTGACATCGACAACCAGCGGAGTTCGACGTACGAGGGGTGGACGTTGTACGCGTTCAACACGCGCCAAGTCGATACGGGCGTCGAACTCAAGGCGGGTCAGACGCTGGCGATCGCCGGTCTGGTTCAATACCGACTGGAGGCACAACGGCGAGCGCTTCCCTGGCTGGGAGAACTCCCCTACGTGGGCGCCGCGTTTCGCGGCGTCGAGGAGCAGCAAAACGAGATCGAGTTGCTCATTTTGGTGACGCCGGAAATCGTTGCGCCGATGGATGCCGACGAGGTCCCTCCGTGCGGACCCGGCTTCGGCACGACGAGCCCCAACGATTTCGAGTTATACGTCAAGGGGCATATCGAGGTCCCGGTATGCCGGACCGCGAACGGGTGCGCTACGGCGGGGGTCCCGTGCGAGGACGGCGGCGTGGGGACGCTTCGCGAGATCGCGCCTCCGGGTGCCGGCAACGACGCGGGCGATGTTGCCCGAAGAACCGATGCGAACGACGCGGCGACGGGCGAACGGACCGCGAAAGCGCCCGGTTTCATCGGCCCGGTCGGTTACGACGAGCTAAAATAAGGTGAGGCGGCTGCGCGGTCCGATGAGGGCCGAGCCTCGCGTATCCGCGGTCCCGGGCTCCCGGCGGCCGATCTTGCCCATCGGCGGAGGAGTCCTTGCCGCGCGAGGCGGCGTCGCCGTCAAGCGACGCTCTTCGAGGAAGTAGCGAACAAAACGGGCGATCACCGATGAATCTCCGCGAGATGGAACCGACCCTATGAGTAACGTTCTCCGCCTGGCTCTTGTCGATCCGAACGACACGACCCGCGAGACCACCAAGGCGATGCTCCTGGACATGGACATGGTCTGGTTGGAGGCGGAATGTTCGCGTTATGAGTTTTTTGCCGACGTGGTGGCCCAGACGACGCCGGATATCGGCCTGGTCGCCCTCGATTCGGATGAGAACAAGGCGCTGCAACTGATCCAGCGGCTTTCGTCGGAATGCCCCGACTGCGCCATTCTCGTCTGCAGCTCGTCCAACGACGGAAACCTGATCTTGCGGACGATGCGCGCCGGCGCGAAGGAATTCCTGACGACGCCGATGCGTCTGGAGGACCTCCTGACGGCCATCGGCCGGATCAGCGATCGACGCTTCGTCGGCGGGGAGGGGGCGCAGCGCGGCAGCCATATCATCGCCGTCGCCGGCACGACCGGAGGAGTCGGAACTACCAGTATCGCCGTCAACCTGGGATGCGCCTTGGCCGCCGATGAACGGAACACGGCGGTACTCGTCGATCTGGACCTTTGCCTCGGCGACGCCGACGTCCTGTTGGACACGATCCCCGACTACACCCTGACCGACGTCGCCGAAAACGTCAGCCGGCTCGATTTTTCCTTACTGAAGAAATCGCTCACGAAGCACGATTCGGGTCTGTTCCTCCTCCCGCGGCCCGCGCAGCTCGAAGAAACGTCGATCGTCACGCCGGATGACATGCGAAAGGTGTTGGGGCTTCTCAAGGCGTGTTTCACGCACGTGATTCTGGATATTTCAAAGGGGTATTCCCAGGTCGATCTGGCCGCCTTGGAGATGGCGCAGGAAGTCCTTCTGGTGCTGCAGCTCGACTTGCCCTGTTTGCGGAACACGGTCCGGTTGCTCATGTCGTTCAACGAGATGAGCGGGTTGGGAGACAAGACCCGCGTCGTCGTCAATCGCAGCAGCCTGGACAGCGCTCATATTACGGTTAAGAAGGCCGAGGAAATCATCGGCAAGCCGATCTTCTGGCAACTGCCCAATGACTATCGCGCCATGATCGACGCGAGGAACAACGGCGTTCCGCTTCTCGAACAGGCGCCGAAGGCCGCCATTACTCATTCGCTCGGCGCGCTCGCCAAGGCGTTGACCAGCGACAAGACGCTTACGCAGGCCGAAATGGAAGGAAAGGGGGGCGGTATCGGCCGGTTCTTCCGGTTCCTCTCTCCCACCAGCGAGAAGAAATAATGCGAAAAAGGAATTTTCCGCTCGGGCCGGAAGGCTCCGTGCGCCCGCGGCGCGTCGCGGTGCGGTCCACGACGATTCTCTGCGTGCGCAGGGGAAACAAGGCGGCCCTGGGGGGCGACGGTCAGGTCACCATGGGGTCTTCGATCATGAAGGCGGACGCCATGAAGATCCGCCGCCTGATGGAGGGGGGGGTCCTAGTGGGTTTCGCCGGCGCCACCGCCGACGCCTTCGCCCTTTTGGAACGTTTCGAAACGAAGCTCAAGGACTATCCCGAGAACGTGCCGCGCGCGGCCATCGAGCTAGCGAAGGACTGGCGGACCGATCGTTCTCTGCGGCGGCTCGAAGCACTCATGGCGATTGTCGATAAATCCCACACGCTCCTCCTGACCGGGACCGGCGACGTCATTCAACCGTCGGACGGCGTACTGGCAATCGGCTCCGGCGGAAACTACGCCCTGGCCGCCGCCAGGGCCCTTCTGGCTCATACCGACTTGACAGCGGCCGAAATCGTGCGAAAATCCTTGGAAATCGCCGCCGACATCGACGTCTACACGAACCGGAATATCATCCTGGAGGAACTGGATTGCGAAACCTAACGCCCCGCAAAATCGTCGAGGAACTCGACCGGCACATCATCGGCCAGAGCGAGGCCAAAAGGGCCGTCGCCGTCGCCGTGCGGAACCGCTGGCGACGACAGCAGCTCAGCGAAGAGATGCGGGTGGAGGTGGCGCCGAAGAACATTCTCATGATTGGGCCGACCGGCGTGGGAAAAACCGAGATTGCGCGGCGACTGGCCAACTTGACCGGGGCCCCTTTCATCAAGGTGGAGGCGACGAAGTATACCGAGGTCGGCTACTACGGTCGCGACGTCGAGAGCATGATCCGCGAACTCGTCGAGAACGCCATCGGACTGGTTCGCGAGCGGGAACGGGAATCGGTCGAGGGAGAGGCGGAAATGCGGACCAATGAACGCCTCCTGGACCTCCTCGTCCCGACTCCGCGGACGTTCGACGTCTCGGCCGATTCCCCCGATTCTCCGGAGCGGCACGAGCGGGTCCGCGAAAAGATGCGCGCGATGCTCGTCACCGGAGAACTGGACGAGCGGATGGTCGAGCTGACGACGGAACAGCGCGCGGTTCCCATGATGGTCACCGGGCTGGGACCGGAGCAGATGGATTTCGACATCCAAGGCATGTTCGAGAAGATCATGCCGAAAACCACGGTCCGGCGGGAACTGAAGGTGAAGGACGCGCGCAAGGTCATCTTCGAGCAGGAGTGCGACGCCCTGATCAACCAAGAGAACGTGCAGTCAGCGGCGATCGACCTGGCGGAGAACACCGGCATCATCTTCATCGACGAGATTGACAAGGTCGTCGCCGGCGAAAAGACCCAGGGGGCGGACGTCTCGCGCCAGGGAGTGCAACGCGACTTGCTCCCGATCGTCGAGGGGACGACGGTGCAAACGCGCTACGGCTACGTCAAGACGGACCACATTCTCTTCGTCGCGGCCGGTGCCTTCCACGGCTCGAAGCCGAGCGACCTGATGCCGGAATTGCAGGGTCGCTTTCCCATCCGCGTGGAACTCAACGACCTGACCAAAGACGATTTCGTCCGTATCCTCACCGAGCCGAAAGGTTCCCTGACGAAGCAATACCGCGCTCTTCTGGAAACGGAAAACGTCGACATCGTCTTCGAGCAGGACGCCGTCGAATCGCTCGCGGACTACGCTTTCCGCGTCAACCGCACCACCCAAAACATCGGTGCGCGGCGGCTCTATACGATTCTGGAAAGGGTTCTCGAGGAACTCAGTTTCGAGGCTCCGGACATGAACATGGGCCGCGTCGTCATCAACGCCTCCTACGTACAACGGCGGCTGGACAAAATCGCCTCGGATGAAGACCTAAGCAAGTTCATCCTGTAGCCGGGCCCGCCTTCGCCCCTGGTTTTCGCGTACATGAACTTCGGGGCACCATCGAATCAAGACCGACGGTTCTTTCCGCCGCCGGGTGGCCGCCCTTACGGTTTTCCGCGGCGGCCGACCAGCCGTGAAGCGAGCTTCAACGCCAAATCGCAAGCGACGAATACGCGAATTGTCGAAAAACAGCTTGCGTAAACGAGGCAAGGCTGCTACAGTAGATTGCGTCGTTTAGCCATGGTTTAGTCGGTCTTGGTTTTCTGCCCCGGGGAGAACGGGCGATGATGCGTCGCGGTTTTACTTTGGTCGAGCTTCTGGTGGTGATCGCCATCATCGGGATTCTGATCGCGCTGCTCCTTCCGGCGGTGCAGGCGGCCCGAGAGGCGGCACGGCGAAGCCAGTGCGCAAATAACCTCCGGCAGGTGGGTACCGCCCTTTTGAACTACGAAAGTGCAGTCGGGGCCTTTCCGCCAGGTGGGCTCTATTCCCCCAACGGAGGATACGGCCACTCCTGGTGGATTCGGATCATGCAGTACATCGAGCAGGACGCCATCCACGGTCTGTTCGACGCCGAAGGCAAGGGAAGTCCCAACGGCTACACCGGCTGGGTCGGCGGCGATGGGTACGCCGGAAACGTTCGCAACCGGAATCTGCTCCGCGACAAGTTCTTCCCCTTTATGTACTGTCCTTCGAGCGACCTCCCCAAATTCGTCCTCAATAACGCCGAGCACAACAACGGCAACTGCATGTCCGCCACGTACACCGGGGTCGCCGGCGCGGCGGACCATTCCAGCGCCCGCAACCGCGCGGGAACGGCGTCTTGGGGCAAGGTCTGTGCCGGCGGAACGCTCGTCATGCTCGAGAAGGTCTCCATCCGCGATATCTCCGACGGAACCACCAACACGATAATGGTCGCCGAGCAGTCCGGCTGGTGCATCAACGCACAAGGGACCAAGACGGACTGCCGAAGCGATTGCTTCCACGGATTTCCCATGGGCCCCGGGAACGACGGTTGGGACAGGGCCTTCAACGTGACCTGCGTGCTCCACCGGATTAACGAAAAATCCATGAGCGCGCTGGGCGTCGACGGAAACTGCGGGCCCAACCGGCCCATCCACTCGGCCCATCCGGGCGGCGCCCAGGTCGTCATGGCCGACGGCTCGGCCCGATTCATGCAGGAAGACACGCAAATTCAGGTTTTATACGATTTGTCGAACCGGGATGACGGACATGTGCTATCGGATTCGGATTTCTAGCGGCGTTTTCGTGGGTCTGGCGTGGGCGTGCCTGCTGTTGCCGGTTCTTACCGGTTGCGGCGGTAGAGAACCACGGGGAAAGGTCTTTGGGACCGTGACCTTCCGGGGGGCGCCCGTCCCCCAGGGACTAGTCATGTTCAGCAACCAGGAGAAGGGGCTCTTTTTCACCGCCGAACTGGACGCTCAGGGAAACTATTCGGTGAGGACGGCCGATGGCGAGGGACTCCCATTGGGTACGTACGAGGTCAGCGTGAACCCGCCGGTTCTGGACGCGCCTCCGATCGGAGCGGTCATGCAGCCGGCCCGGATTCCGGAGTTCGCGAATATCCCGCATCGATATCGCACGGCGGCGACGAGCGGTCTGACGCTGGAGGTCCGGGAGGGGGATAACCCCTTGAATATCGAGATGCGCTGAAGAAGGGGAAAGGTTCGCGATCATCGGCGAAAGAGAGGGGACGCGGCGCGGGTTTTCGGCCGGTCGCGGCGCCTCATGCCTCGAACTTTCGGATCGGTTCTTCGTCCAAGACGAAGTCCTCGCGGCTCTCTTCGGTTTGGAAGACGGGCACTTCGAACTCCGCCTTGTAGTCGATGCCGGGAGTTTTCGCTTCCACGACGAGATGCCAGGAGATTCGTGCGTTCGCATCGGTCGGCCGGGCATCGTAGGGAATCGCGAAAAGGACGGGAATCGCGGAGCGGGTCGGATCATTCTCGGCCAGTTCACCGCGAATCCGGCGCGAGGTCTCCCACAGGGTGGTCGTGCTCTTCTCCTGAGTACGCCGGTTGATCAGATTGACCTCGAAGGCCTCGCTCGGCGAAATCTTCACTTTGGTGACGACCGCTCCGGAGAGGGCTCCTCCGACCACGCCGGGAACCTTGGCCATGTGGAAGACCGACGTTCCGTAGCGGGAATAGCGAAGGAGCATATACACGAACGCCGCGATCGTACCGAGTCCGATCAGCGGAAACAGCAGGAAGATTACCAGAAAGAAGTTGCCATACTTGATCTCCGGCAGGATTCCGAAGAGGGCCATCGGCCAAGATAACCCATTCCAAAACAGAGCGAAGAACCCCATGAACGCCAGGCCGAAGAGATCGTTGGACCGGATGCGCCCGGAGATCCACTCCGGTTTACTCCGCCAGGGTTCTCCGGGATGGAGTTCCATCGCCGTATCGGCGAATCGCTTCTTCCGCATCCAGATAAACGATCCGACGAACATGCCCAATCCGGCGATGCCGAAGGCGAGAACGAAAATGGCGTAGAAACCGACCATCTCCGTTCGAAGTTCCCGGTAGAGGACGGCGTTGTTCGGGTCGTCCGGATCGACATAACAGCGAAACGGCCCCTTGGACCGATGATAGCCGCTGAGTTCGCGGTATTTGTCTTGCTGGTAAGATCCGACGTTGTCGCTGCCCGAGGAAATCCCGACGCGGTCGCCGACATATTTCCTCCCCTCGATCTCGTATTCATACGTGGCGACGCACTTGTACGTCGTCGAGTCGTCGCCCCGGTGCGACTCCAGTTCGGCGCTCGTGATCACCGCCGGCACTTCGTTCCATTCCTTCATGGCCTCGGCCTCCGAGTAGCTCGAGTACGCAAGCCATCCCATGAAGATACCGACGCCCATAAAGGGAAGGGAAAACAGCGTGAGAACCCAGGGGGCAAAACTCGATTTTCGCATGGGCCGAGAACTCCGGGGCCGCAAGTTCGCCGAAGGTCGTTGATCGGGGCTTGGAAACCGGAGCCGGCCGGCCACCGCGGACTCGCGAAGAGCGACCGGCCGCCGGGACGTTCCCATTTCCGGATCACGACATCCCCCTCTCGCCGTCCGCGACGAGAGGAGCCGTTTCATCAGAAGTATGCGCCATGAAAAAGGAAAAGGGAATCCCGGGCTCCGGATCGAATTCGGCCGAAGCGATCCGACGATTCGCGGTTTCCTCTTTGTCGCTTGGACGAGGCTCGAAACGCGTCCTGGTCGTCCCCTTCGTCGAGGGAAAAACGGGGCATCCGGTTGACACCGCGACGATTGTCGCGATAATACCGGTTATGCGGAAAAAAAGGAGTTTCGCACGATTCGGTTCTCATTCCGGCCGTCAGAGCCATGGATGCCGGCTCCGCGGCGGGGGTCGCCGTGAGGTCTCGGAAATGCATGCGCCGGCGCTTGCGGCAACGTCGTTGGCTGCGTCCGGCGTCTACCCGGTTGCGTTCCGCTTCGCGAAGTCGGCGTGCATCTTTTTCTTTCTTTGGGGCTGGATGCTCCATACCGGCTTCGTTTCCGGCCAGACCACTCCGGCGACCATCCCGGCCGAGGTGGTCTCGGTAGATTCGATCGAGGCGAAGCTCAAGGACCTGGGGACGGTGGGCGACCTGGACGAGGAAACCCGCGCAAGGGTTCAGGCGACCTATCAGGAAGCCTTGAAGGCGTTGGAATCGGCCGGGCAATGGCGGGCGAAGGCGGCGCACTATCAGTCGATGGTCGACTCGGTACCGGAAGAGCTGGCCCGGACCAAATCGGAACTGTCCACTCTGCCGGAGAAGCCGGCGGCCATGGAAACTGACGGAACGGTCGTCGAACTGGAGCGGACCCTCGCCCAAAAGGAGTCCGCGTTGTCGGAACAAAGGGCGGAATTGTCCGAGCTGGAGGCGGAGGCGAAGCGGCGCGCCGCCCGGCGCGCGGAGGTGCCCAAGTTGCTCGACGAGGCAAGGCGGCGGCTGGGGCAGATCGAAATCGAACTCCAGGCGGCGCAGAGTTCCGAGGAAGGGGTGCATTTGGCGGGGGCGCGGCGGGCCCTCGCCGGGGCCAGGCGGCGGGCCGTGGAGCAGGAAATCCTCGCGCACGAACGCGAGCCCAAGGCGTACGAGGCCCGAACGGAGGTATTGCCACTGCGGCGAGACCTGGCGGCGAAGCGCGTGGCCCTTCTGGAAGCCGAGATCGGGGTGCTCCGAGAGACGCTGAACCGGCGGAGACGGAGCGAGACCGAGGCCCAATTCCAGCGTGCGCGGCGCGAGGCGAGCCTGGCGGCGCCGGAGGTCGCGGAGCACCTTGAGCGAAACGCGGATTTGGCCAAAAGGAGAAAGGATCTGGCCGCCAAGATCGCCGAGACCGGACGGCAATTGGAGCAGAGTCACAAGACCCTGGCAGCCATGCAGGACCAGTTCGCGCGAGTTCAAGAGAAGGAAGAGGCGATCGGACTGACGAACACGATCGGCCTATTGCTGCGAAAACAGAGGGACATGCTGCCGGACGTCCGACCATGGCGCGAGAGCGTCGCCAAGCGGCAGAGCGAGATCCGCGACATCCGGCTGGAGCTCCTCCAGCTCGACGATCGACGGTCCGAGCTGGCGAACCTCGGCGGCCGACTGGACCGTGAATTGGACTCCCTGGATTCAGAGAGTCAAGTCGCGGACCGGGATAACGTCGAGTCGGCGATCCGCGATGCGCTCGAAACGGAAAAGGAGTATCTCGCCGCCTTGATCGTCGACGCCAACGCCTATTTCGATCGACTGATCGAACTGGACATGGCTCAAAGGCGGCTTATCGAACAGACCAGAGAATACCAGGAATACGCCGACGAACGCGTCCTCTGGATCCGGAGCACCTCGACGATCGGATTGGCGGATCTCCGTTATGTCGTCGCCGGAGCGCGCCGTCTGGCGGAACCGGCGGCTTGGCTCGACATGATCCGGGCGATCGTCGCCGAAGTCCGGTCGAATTCTCTCGCCGCATGCACCGCGGCGTTGGTTCTGGTCCTGGTAATCTACGCCGGACGCCGCGCAAAGCGGCGGATCCGTCTCAACGGAGAGAAAGCGGCGCGTTCGACCTGCTGTCGCGCGTTTCCCACGCTTGAAGCCCTTTTGCTGACGATCTTCCTCGCCTCGATTCTGCCGGGCGTCCTCTGGTGCGTCGCGTGGCGATTGAGCCTTATCGATTCCGACGGATTCTGGATCGGGGTCTCCGAGGGCCTGTTTTTCGTCGCCAAGGCATTATTCGGGTTGATGCTGGTTTACCACGCGTGCCGCCGACTGGGACTGGCGGAGGCCCATTTCGATTGGCCCGTTTCGGCGATCCGCTCCTTGCGGCGTTATGCGCGATGGAGCATGTTTTTCATCCTGCCGCCCGCGTTCGTCTCCGCGGCGGCGGAAACGGGTCCGGGGAATTCGGCGGCGGACGCCGTGGGACGTCTGAGCCTGACGGTCGCCGCCTTTCTGGCCGCCGCGTTCCTCGCCGGGGCGCTGCGTCCCGGCGGACCTTTGGCGCTGGCGATCTGGAGCGCATATCCCAACGGCCGTCTGCGGAAGACGCGCTTCTTTTGGATTCCGGCCGCGTGGCTCCTCCCCTTCGCCCTGGTCGTCCTCGCGGTCCTCGGGTATTACTACACGGCGCAGCGCCTGGCCGGGTGCATCGCGACGACCGGCTATCTGTTGCTGGGATTGGTATTCCTCAGGGCCCTGCTGCTGCGCTGCATTTTGGTCAAACGACGTTTCCTGGCCATGGAGGCGGCCAGGCAGCGGCGCGCGGCGATGCAATCGGAGGAGAAATCGTCCAATGAAGGATCCATTCCGTCGGTCGTTCCGGTTCCCACGGAACCGAATCTGGACCTGGCGACGATCAATACCCAGGCAAGGCGACTGGTGGAGTATTCACTCCTCCTCGGCGGAGCGATCGGGTTGTGGTTCATCTGGGTCGATGTCCTGCCCGCCTTGAGCATGCTGCGGCACGTCGAAGTGTGGCGGTCGCTCGACGAAGCACGATTCGTGACCCTGGCCGACATGGCCCTGGCGGTTCTGATCGGAATGACCGCGTTCAGCGCCGCGAAGAACATCCCGGGGCTGTTGGAAATGGCGTGGCTGCAACGTCTGACCCTCGATAACGGCTTGCGGTACACGCTGGGAACGGTCTCCCGGTACATGATCACGATCATCGGTGTCATCGCCGTCTCGTACGTCCTCGGTATTAGCTGGTCCAAGGTCCAGTGGCTGATCGCGGCCATCAGCGTCGGCCTCGGATTCGGCATGCAAGAGATATTCGCGAATTTCGTCTCCGGTCTGATCATGCTCTTCGAGCGCCCCATTCGAGTCGGCGATATCGTCACCATCGGCGACGTGACCGGCGTCGTCTCTCAGATTCGCATGCGCGCGACGACGATTACGAACTGGGACCGCAAGGAATACATCGTTCCGAACAAAGAGTTCGTCACGGGGCGTCTGCTGAACTGGACTCTCAGCGACAAACTGAACCGAGTGGTGGTCGAAGTCGGCATCGCGTACGGATCCGACACGCCAACGGCCTCGCGGATTCTCCTGGAAGTGGCCAATCAGCATCCATTGATTCTCGACGACCCCGAGCCGAGCGTGACGTTCGAGGCGTTCGGCGACAGTGCGCTGAATTTCGTCCTGCGGTGCTACCTTCCCGACTTGGAGAACCGACTCAAGACCGTCCACGAGCTGCACATGGAGATCGACCGGCGCTTCCGCGAGGCGAAAATCGAGATCGCCTTTCCGCAGCGGGATATTCACGTCCGTTCCCTCCCCGAGATGCCGGCGGCGGCCGACGCGAAAGCGAGGGGCACGGTCGGACCGCTTGGCGGTTTCGCGGAAGACCGATGACGGACCACTTGACGACGAAGGCGACCGTTTCCCATTCCGGGCCTACGTCAACCGCCGGCGAGCCTCTTCGGCCCAGACGCTGTCCGGGGCGTGGGTAAGAAGCGCCCGCCAATGTCGCCTCGCTTCGTCATCGCGGCCGGTTCTTTCCAGCAGTCGCGCGAGATGGCAGTGGACGTCGGCGTAGTCGCCGTGATAGCGCAGCGCCCCCAGGAAAGCCGCTTCGGCCAGATCGAGTTGCCCCGTCTGGGCGAGAACGACGCCCAGGTTGGCCCGCGCTTCGACGAAATCCTCGTCCAGCTCGATCGCCATGTAGTAGCGCTCCCGCGCGGCCGGGTAGTCTTCCATGCGGTAGAGGAGTTCGGCCAGTTGAAAGCAGCGTTCGGCGGTGGGGCCCTCGGCGGCCATGAGGGCGCGGAGCATCTCCGCGGCGGCCTCCAGTTCCCCCGCCTCTTCGAGGGCGTCGGCCATTTCGGCGATTTCCTCCGGCTTCGTCGGCACCGGCATCGCATGGGGGGCCAGCTCCTCGAGTTCCGGCGGCGGCCCCGCCGGGTCCCCGGACGCCGCCCGCTCGTCCTCCGAGAATTCGAACCGGAGTTGCCCGGCGGAATCGACCAGGCCGTCCCCCTGACGCAAGAGCACTTCCTTCCCTTCGACCATGACCGTCAGTTGCGCCAGTGACCTGCCGACGCTCGGGACGTACCGGGCGAGCGATTCCAGTCGCCGTTCGATCGCTTCGGCGGAAATGCCGGAGGCCAGAAGCCTCGCAAGCTGCTTCGCGTTGGCGACCTCGTGATAATCGAAGTAGGGCAGGCGGCGGACCTCTCGCGCCGGGACGATCAAACCTCGACGCCGCCATCGGCGGATCACGGCGACCGGAACGCCCAGCAATTCGGCCAGCATGGCCGGGGTGTACAATCGGTCGAGCGATCTCGACTCGTCGAGAAGACCGAGTTCCTGCCAAAGCCGGGTCTCGCCGACGATCTCGACCGCCTGAGTCTCCAAAACGGCCTTGATGGCTTGGGAAGCCTCGGAATCGTCGGCCAGAAAGTCCTCGATGGTATTCTCTTCACCGATCACGATCCAGTCGATCCGAGACGACGGCCGTTCGCAGACGATCGCGCCCCGCGCACGGACCAACTCCGCGGCCTCTTTCCGCGACATGCTCGACAGACGCCCCAAAAAGGCGATCCGTTTTCCTTCCAACACGTGCGACACGGCGGCCTTATGCTCTCGGGCCGCCCGTCTTGCGGTAAACGTCTTCCTGCGGGGCAGGGACGGGCGTCTCGTCCGGTCGCTGGACATCTTGAAGCGGTTCACCACCCCGGTCGTCGGGTACTTCGTCGGCCGCGCCGTTTTCCGCCCCCTCCTTGGCCTTCCAGCCATCCGGCGAGTCCGCCGGAGCCGCGTCGATTCCCGAAGGCCTCGGCCGGAGGTCCTCCTCGTCGGGCGCCGGGGCCGGCGTCGGCCGTTGGACGTTCACCTCGCCGGGCGCGGCCGACCCGGGCATCACCGGAGTCTCGGTAACGATCGGGTTCCCGCATGCGTCCAGCGGGATACGGTAGCAGACGACCCGGGGTCTGCGGGCGGTGTACGTAACCGGAACGCGGCGTTCCACGCAGCGCGGCACTTGAACCGTTTCCTCGTAGGCGACCATCCGACACGTCCGCACCGGAATCTGCTCCACCCGTTCTTCGCTCACCCAGCGGCAGGTGGTGACCGGAACCCGTCGGACTTGCCGTTCCGTGACCATCCGGCAGACTTGAACCGGAACCTGCTGCTCGACCCGTTCCACGACCGGTCGCGTGACGGTGTACGGAATCTGCCGGACGTTCTCCTGGGCGACCATGCGGCGGACCTGATAGGGTACCTTCCGTACGACTTGCTCATCCTGATAGGAGCAGACCTCGACCGGCACCTGCTTGGCGACCGTCTGCGGCACGTATTGCGTAACCGGGGTCTGTACCGCGACGACGTTCGGAACGTAGGTTTGCTTCAGCTCGAAGGTGGGCTGCCTGGCTACCCAGTACAATCCGCCCGGACGATAGACGGCCGCCCCGGTTACCGGATCGGTCGCGCAGGAGGCACCTTGCCACGTGAGCTTGTTCTTGAAAAGACGGCATTGCGGCTTTTCGACCAACTGGTTCACGTAACCGCCCTGATCGACCAGACTCGTCCGCAACGTAGTCACCGGCTGCATGCAGGTCTGATACTGGGTTTGGTACACCGTCTGCCGGACTGGACGCCGAACCGTGAACGTTTCGGTCCGTTCGTGCGTTTCCCACACTGGATGATACGTGACGTAGCGTTCCTCTCTGGTCGAGGTCTCGCTCACGTAACGGACGCGGTTGTAGCTGCAGTCGCGCATCTGCGTCTCCCACACCGGACGCTGCACGGTGTAGTGCTCCTCGCGTTCGCTGGTCTCGTAAACCGGCCGGGACACCGTATAGCGCCTTTCGCGCATCTCGGTTTCCCAGACGGGCCGATAACGCGTCACCTGGAGCTGGTCGTAGACCGTTTCCGTTTCGATTCGGTACGCGGTGACCGGGTACTCTTCGTAGACGGTCTGATAAACGATCCGATACTCCTGGCCGCCTACCATGGGGGCGAACGTCGTGACCGCCGGCGCAGCCATCGTGGTCGACTCCCCGCAACACGGTTGCGCAAGCGCGCTTCCCGGAACAAGTAATGCCAGCGCGGTTCCGACCGCCCAAACAAGTCTCATTGATTGGTTCATGACGTTATCCTTAATCCTTCCATAAACATGCGCGGATTCTGGTGAATCGAGAACTCCTCATCTTGAGTTTGGCAAAAAAAACGCAAAATGGCAAATGCCCCGAGGGGCCGATTTTCGCCCTCGTCGTTCGCAACTATATGCCAAAAAACGAATTGCGTCCGCGAAAATTTCCTTAAGATTTTTTACGCCCCGGCCGACGAGTGGGTTCACCGCGGCCGGATAATCAAGACAGACGACACAGCCCCTAAAGAAGGCACTTACGGCCATCCCCTGAATCTGGTTCCCCAAAACCCTTCACGAAGCCGTCGGAAATGGTACGTCTGGTCGCCGACCGGTGCGGTCCCGCGGTACGCTGCGGATGGCTCCGAGAACATCTCCGAAATATGACCGGCGCTAATAGGCGCCTTTCCCGGTAATCACGGCCCACGGCGTCTTCAACAGAATTGCCAGGTCGGTCGCCAGACGGCGACTGCGCGCGTACCGGATGTCCATCCGGACCCAATCGAGAAACGGAACATCACACCGGCCCTCGACCTGCCAAATGCAGGTCAGCCCCGGTTTCACGGAAAGCCGCTCGCATTGCCAGGGTTCGTAGAGATCGACTTCTCCCGGAATGGGAGAACGTGGCCCGACAAGGGACATCGTTCCCGCAAGGACGTTGAAGAGCTGCGGAGTTTCGTCGATACTGAACTTCCGGAGGATCTTCCCGAATCGGGTGATTCGCGGATCGCGCCGGTTTTTGAAGACCGGACCGTTCACCTCGTTCTCCACGAGATCCCGATACCGTTCGGCATCGGGCACCATCGTCCGGAATTTGACCATCCAAAAAGGCCTTCCCAGCAACCCGAGCCGGCGTTGTCGATACAACGGCTTTCCCTTGGTCGTGAACAACAGGATCGCCAGCGTCCCCAGCATCACCGGGGAAAGGAACACGATCAAACATGCCGCGCCGACAATGTCGATTGCCCGCTTCGGAACACGATAGAAGAGGCTCCGTCGAGGAGCGAAGCGAGCGAACGCGGCATCGGGACGATCCGCCACGCGAACCGGTCGTACCGCGACCTGGGGACGGCGTACCAGCGAGGCGGGCAGTTGCGGCGTTTCCAGAGAATCGCGAACGCAGATCATGGCTCTTTCTTCCAATCGGGTTGCTCAAAGCCGGATGGAACCGGAAGGCACCCTTCAGATGAGCAAAAACCGTGCCCCAAATAGGAAGTGAAGCCTCTCCCGTCCTTAAGAGGCTACCAGGAAAGCATTTGCGTCAACGTCACCCCCGCGGGCCGCCACAGTCGGCGTGTTCGATCTTTCAACACGGCGTTGAAAGAAATCGACACGACCGCATGAGGCGGAGGGAAACAAGCGCCGTCGAACGGCTCACTGCCGATCGGGCCGAGTCTTTTCCAGGGATTCGAAGAGGGGCCGTTCGACCGATTCGTGGGCCTTGTCGCGACGGACGAATCTCTTCCGTTTCGCGGGCCGTTCGAGACGGTCCTCCAACCGGATGCCGTCCTCCGTTTTGGGCGCGCTGGCCAGGGGCTCCGGCGCTCCGTCGAGCGGATCGCCGCTTTGACACTTCTCCAGCCGCTCTTGGACGAAGTTGGAATACTGCTCGGAGAGTTCGAACCCGAGGTATCGGCGGCCGAGCTTCTTCGCCACGGCAAGGGTCGTGCCGCTTCCGGCGAAGGGGTCCAGGACCAGTTCCTCCTCGTTGCTGCACGAGCGGATGATTCGACCGAGCAACTGCTCCGGCATTTGACACCCATGGATACCGTTGCGCTCCTTGAACGTGCCGCAGACCCTGGGGAAATACCAGGTATCCTCGCCGGGGGTGAAGCCTTGGGGGAGGTCTTGGGGGCGGAGAATCCAGGTGTCGTCCGGAAGCCGGCCCTTGGGGTTGGCCCGGCGGTCACCGTAGACGAGCTGCCTGGCCGATGGAACCCGGATGGCGGCGGCGTTGAAGGTGAATTGCTTCGAATCCTTCACCATGTGGAAGAGGTGGGCGTGCGAACGGCTGAATTTGGCCGTGCAGTTGACGCCGAACGTGTAATACCAGATGACCCAACTCCGGCAGAAGAGCCCCAGATCGCGCTGCATGAGGACCTTCATCTCGGCGGCGTATTCATCGCCGATGGCCAGCCAGAACGTGCCGCTGGACTTCAATACGCGAACGACTTCGCGCATCCAATCGGCGGTCCAGCCGAGGTACTCGTCGTCCCGGAGCCGGTCCTTGTAGACGTCATACTCGTAACCGATGTTGAACGGAGGGTCCGCGAACGCCAGATCGACGCACCCCTCCGGTAACGCCTTCATCCCCTCGATACAATCCGTTTGAATAACCGTGTTCATCCGTGCGGGCATCAGCTCCCCCTTAACGGGCTATTGGAAAAGTCAATGGTGGTTTCGCCGAGTCTCCACGCCACCCCGGGGGCTCGACTTCGAAAATGCTCCTGAGTCGAAAACCCCCAATGGTGATTCAACACGATTATGGGAATGATGCGCGACGAATGCAACCGGGGGCCTTGGCATTCATGGACTCGATTCGCCGTCGTCCGGCGACGAGGTGAGTTGGTTCAGGCCGGCTCGGGAGCGTCGAGCCCTACGCCGGACCAACGCCGGCCGGTTTTAGTCGGAATGTCCTTGACAGGATTCCAAGAATCGGGTCTTCTCTATAGGAGTTCCCAGACACCGCATGGACGATTGCGGAGAGATTTTTTCATGGATTTCCAGCTTCGCTGCCGTCGTGGCGGTCTCCCTCTTGTGGTTCCCTCGGCGGTCGACCCGATGGTCGGTATATTCCTCCTGTACCTCGTTTCGTAAACACGCCCAGATGCCTTTGCAGCGACAAACACTGATCAACTGGATATTGGTTTTCTTTCTCGTCGCGTCGGTGGCGGTGGCCGCTTGGTTTCGCGTTGTCGACTCCGGCGAGACGGCCGTGGTCCGCTATCCGAAGCGGGTAATGGGCACCGTTTGCACGCTGGCGTGCGTCGTGGAACGCGGAGACGAGGCCAAGGCGGAAGCCGCGCTCCTGGAGGTGGAAAAGGAGATTCACCGGTTGGAAGGGCTCTTCAGCAGTTGGCTGACACATTCCGAGGTCTCCGAGCTGAACGCGGCCAAAGCGGGACGGAGCGTATCCCTCTCGATCGAGACCTTTGCGGTGCTGGTCTCCGCGCGAACCGCGTTCGATGAGACCGGCGGCGCATTCGACGTGACCTGTCGGCCCCTCGTCACTCTCTGGCGAAAGGCGGGGGACGAGGGCCGACTACCGACGCCGGAGGAGATCGCCCAGGCACGCGAAGCGTCGAGTTGGAAAGGATTCGCACTCGGCCCAAAAGGAATCGAAAAGAAACGGACTTCCGCTTCGGTGGATCTCGGCGGAATCGCGAAAGGGGCCGTCATCGACCGGGCGATCGAGCTTTTGCGCAAGGGAAACTTCATCGGCGGACTGGTCGACATCGGCGGTGATCTGAGGTGCTTCGGAACCCAACCGGGGGGCAAACCGTTCGAGGCCGAAATCCCCAACCCGTTTGGCAAGAACCCCTTCAAAGTCCGACTCACCAACCAGGCGATCTGCACGAGCGGGGATTACGCGCGGTATACGGAGATTGAAGGCGCCCGCTATAGTCATATCATCGACCCGCGAACCGGCCGGGCGCTCGAGGAATCGCCCAGCGTCACCGTCGTCGCCCCGACCGCGGAACAGGCCGACATCTGGGCCACCGCGCTGAGTGTTCTCGGCCCGGAAGGCTTCCGCCGGCTGCCCAAGGGCGTCGAGGCTTTGATTATCCGCCCGGAAGGCGGTCTGGACAAGACCGCCGGCTTCGTCTTGAGAGAGACTCGAGATGACGCCCCGACGAAGGAGCAACGGGGCGCTGAATTGCGGTGAAGTCGGAGAACGCGTCTTCTCCCGGCCGGATCGGTAACCGTCATCCCGTCGTTCCTATCATTTATCCCCTCGTTCGCGTCATTTCCCATGTCTTCGCGTCCCGCGGTTTCCGAGATTCGCCGTTCGAACCCCCAGAGGCTCGTCGCCCTTTTTTCCGGCGGGCTTGACAGCATGCTGGCGATTCGCGTCATGCAGCGACAGGGCTTCGAAGTCGAGGCGCTGTGCGTGCTCGTCCCCTACGGCCTGGACCGCCACGAGGTCGCGAAGGTGGCCGGGCGGCTCGGGGTGCGACTGACCGCCGTGCCGGTGGGGCGAGATTACTCCTACCTTCTTCGCCAGCCGGAGTACGGGTACGGCAAGGCGGCGAATCCATGTATTGACTGCCGGCTCTACATGGTCCGCGAAGCGGCGCGATTCCGCGAAATGCTCGGCGCGTGCGCGGTGATCTCGGGAGAGGTCTTGGGGCAACGTCCAATGAGCCAGAAACGTCACCAACTCGGTCTGATCGAGCGGATGTCCGGCTTGCGCGGCCGGCTGCTTCGTCCGCTGTGTGCCAAACGCCTTCCCCCGACGATTCCCGAACGAGAGGGAATCGTAGATCGGTCGAAACTCTACGACTTCGCCGGTCGACGGCGGGCGGAACTGACCGAGTTGGCGGCGGAGCTGGGTATCTCCGAGCTGATCGGCCCGTCTCCGGGCGCGGGATGCGCTCTGACCGAACCGGAATTCGCTCCGAGAATACGCGACCTTTGGACCCATCAGGATTCGCTCTCTCAGGATGACTACCGTCTCCTGCGATTCGGACGGCACTACCGATTTCCCGACGGGGCCAAAGCGGTATTCGGACGCGACGAGCAGGAAAACACGGCGCTTCGGCGCTTCGCGGTGGCAAAAGGGGCTGAAAACGCCCACGTCGTCGAAGGCATCACTTTTCCAGGACCGGCCGGACTGGTGCTACATCCAGCCGGGGAAGAGTCGCTCCGCCGGGCCGCCGGATTGATCCGCGCCATGGCCCGCATCGGCGACGGTCCGGAGACGTTTCTCCTGACTTCACCATGCGGCATGAGTCTCGAAGTCGTGTGGACGGAGGAGAGTTTCGCGGAGAGCGCGACGCGGCTGTAAAGTCGGAATACCCGTTTCGGGGGGAATCTATTCACGCAAACAGACCTCTAAAACGGTCGTGTCCGCCATTTAGCCCAAAAAAAAACGTTCCAACCGTTGCAAGCCACGGGCTGGTAGCCAATAATCTCGGATATCAAAACCATTTTCAAATAACGAAAGCATGTCCGATCGTTATATTGTGCCCGGGGTGGACCGGGCCTTGTCAATACTGGAGTTGCTGGCCACCAGGCCGGGCGGGTTGTCGATGATGGAGATCGCCGCACGGACCGGCTTTCCGAATAACAGCGTCTACCGGATCGCGATGACGTTGTGCCGGAGAGGGTATGTCCGGCGGTCGCGCGAAACGAAACGGTTTGCCATCACCCGAAAGTTCTTGCAGTTGGCCCTGCCGAGCGTTCACCAGAGGAATATCGTCGAGGTATCGCTTGACGTGATGAACGCGCTTCGCGACGCGGTCGGCGAGAGCGTTTTCCTGGCCGTCCTCAACGAACAGGAGGGGGTCGTTCTGGCCCAGTCCCCGGCGGTCCACCCGATCCGGCTCATGGTAGAACCGGGAACACGGTTCGAGTTATACTGCAGTGGTCCAGGAAAGGCGATGTTGGCGTTCTTGCCGGAGGCGGAGCGGGCGCGGCTCGTCAACGGTTTCGAATATAAGGCCCACGCGCCCAACACGATTACGCGGCCGGACGCGCTGGGCGCGGAGTTGCTGGAAGTGACCGACCTGGGCTACGCCGTCGATCGTGGGGAGTCCTTCGAGGGAGTCCACTGCGTTGCCGCCCCCCTCTTCGACGAACACGGTACCGTTCTCGGATCGATCTGGGTTTCCGGCCCCAGCACCCGGCTGCCGGAAACCGACTTTCCTCGGATCGGTCCCCAAGTGGCGGAGAGTGCCGGCCGCATTTCCCGGCGGATCGGGTATTATCCGAGGGAGAGCGTTGTTTTGGGAAAGAATGAGAGTGAGTGAAGAAGAGGCAAAAGGCATAAGTCACAAGGCATAAGGGGAAGAAGATAGTGCGCAGCGAGGGAAGTGTTTTGCGTGACTTGGGTAACGATACTGAGCAGATCTATTAACAGACGTTCCGATACAATCAGTTTTGCCTTATGCCTTATGCCTCTTGCGTATTGCCGATTCCACTATTTCCACCAGAAAGGAGATTTCCATGTTTGATTTCCATGAACGTTCCGGGTGCGCTTGTTGCGCGGTGAACCGGCGCGGGTTTCTGGCCGGCTGCGCCACGTGTGCCGGCGCGATGGTCATTCCCATGGCCGCGAGAAACGCGGTCGCGGCCGGACCGAAGAAGAAACGGGTCCGCGTCCTCTATTCGCTCCACGCCGAGGTCCAGCCCGGCCCGGACTGGCCGAACGTCGGTTTCGACTTCAAGCCGGTGATGGAACGGATGACGGCGGCACTTGCCGAGGGGTGCCCCGAGGTCGAGTTCATCCCGACCCTGGCCAACGGCCCCGAGCAGGCCAAGGCGATCCTCGACAAGGACCGGGACGCGACCATCGACGGTTACCTCGTCATGCAGATGAACTGTTGGAACCGAGTCGTCCAGACGATGGTCGAGTCGGGAAAACCGGTCCTCTATGGCGATTTTCTCTACGCCGGCAGCGGGGGATTCCTCGTCTACACGGCCGGTTTCCTCCGCGCGAACAAACCCAACTTCGGCTTCATCTGTTCCTCCCAATTCGCCGACGTCGTCGAGGCGGCGAAGTGTTTCGTTACGGTTGAAAAGCCGGAACAGTTCGGCGCGGCCGTCGAGAAGATCCGCGTCGCCAAAACGAAGCCGCTGGATACCGAGCCATGCAAGCCGGACGATTTGAAACTCGTCTCGATTGGCGAGTGGCGCGAGAAGATGAAGAAGTCGAAGATACTCACCTGCGGCGGCGAGGGGTGGCGAGGTCCCAAACCGGTCATCGAGGAATTCGGATGCCAGGTCGAAGAGATTCCCTATGCCGAACTCAACGATGCCTGGAAGGAGGCCGACAAGGAGAAATCCAAGGAAATCGCCGACATGTGGGCGAAGCGGGCGTCCAAGATCGAAAACGTCTCGCGTGAAACGCTCGAGACGTCGGCCGCGATGTATCTGGGCCAGAAGGCGGTCCTCGCCAAGCACGGCGCCGATGCCATCACCGTGAACTGCCTCGGTGGATTCTACGGCGGCCACATTCACGCCTATCCCTGTCTGGGTTTCCACGAACTGTGCAACGAAGGCCTCGTCGGCGCCTGCGAGAACGATCTCCTTTCGACCTCGACGATGGTGGCGCTGAAGAACCTCACCGGCGGGCGGACCGGGTTCATTTCCGATCCGGTCATGGACATCGCGAAGCGGCAGATCATCTACGCCCATTGCGTCGCCCCGAACCGGGCGTTCGGCCCCGAGGGCGCGGACAACCCGATCGAGATACTCACGCATTCGGAAGACCGCCAGGGCGCCTCGGTCCGGTCACTTCTGCCGGTCGGCTACATGACGACGACGCTCGAACTCGCGGCGTTCAACAAGGAACTGCTCATCCATGGCGGAAAGGCGGTCGACAACATCATGGAGGACCGCGCCTGCCGGACGAAACTGGCCGTCGAACCGGACGGCGATTTCGAAAAGCTCTTCACCCAGTGGGACCGCTTCGGCTGGCACCGCGTCACCGTCTACGGCGATCTGCGCGAACCGCTGAAGGAAATCGCCGGGATGCTGGGGTGGAAGGTCACCGTGGAGGCGTGAGAAGAGAGGCGTAGGGGCGAATGCAAACTTGCGAGAAGGGGCCGCGAAACGAAGCGGCCCCTCCACTCGCCCGCGATTCGTTTCGCGATGGGGAATCACGAGAACCGCGAGGCGTTCTACCGGGTCTTTCCGGAAACCGGAAACGCCGCTGGTTGAGGGAACGCATGTGACGGTCGTGTCGACCCCGAAGGCGGATTGAGTTTTGATGAAGGAATGACAATGTCCTTCCACGCGGTGGGGGAAGAAGATTCGCTCGATAGGAAAGAGTATCGGTTTGACTGGCGGTAGAGGACCGGCACGCCGTCAGGTATCCGCGATCCGCCGCGCGGCAGAAGATGAGCCGCGATTGGACCAGCTTTGACTCCGCCGTCTCGTCCCAGACCATCAACTTGAATGGGGGGCAGCAAGGATTTCCCCATTCTTGGCCACAATATCATTGTCTATATATCTCATCCTACCCATTTATACACGAATGCCTATTTTTCTCCCCTTCCGGGGCATCCTCCCGTTGACCTGCGGTACTCCTTCTGGGAACATAGAAGAGTAGCTGGTCGGGTGAATAGCAAGCCCGCGACTGGGCGGTTTTTGGTGTTCTTTTGCGGAAGACGCGAGCGGTCGTCCAGGTCACCCCACCGACCAAAGGACTGAAGTTTTCCCCCCAGTTTTTGCCCGCCTAAACGCAGAGGTACCCCCCAATGTTCTCTTATTCCGCACTGCGCCGGTCCGTCCATTCTCATTCGGCTCCTTCCTCCCTCCCTCTGCGCAGCCTGCGCATTGAGCAACTGGAGCATCGCCGGCTTCTGAGCGTTAGTCCAAAGAACGTCATCCTGATGATTGGCGACGGGATGGGTTTCGAGCAGGTGGAGGCAGGAAGGTACAAATCGGGAAACCCCCTTTGTTTCGAGTCATTCCCGGCACAGACCGAGATGACCACGCACTCGGCCAATAGCGCGGTGACGGATTCCGCCGCCAGTGGCACGGCGATGGCGACGGGAACGAAGGTGAACAATGACGTGATTAGCATGGCCTACCCGGGGGACGGGTCCGAATTAACGACTTCGTTGGAGATTCACCGGGACCTCGGCAAAATGACCGGGCTTGTCAGCACGACGTTCATGACGCACGCCACTCCGGCGACTTTCGGCGCTCATGAATCGAGCCGTAGCAATTATGCGCAGATCGCCGTCGACTATCTGTATCAGACCCGGCCGAACGTTCTCTTTGGAGGTGGCGCCAATGGGTTGGCCGCCGAGACCGCCAGTGATGCCGGCTACACGGTAGTCACGACGGCCGCGGACCTGGCGAATCTGAATACCGAAACCGCGAGTCATGTGTCCGGCCAGTTTGGCGCCGACCACCTTCCTTATGAACTGGATGGCTTGGGCACCCTACCCGGCTTGTCGGAGATGACGACGACGGCGCTGGCCATTCTCGACAACGGGACCGAGGGTTTCTTTTTGATGGTCGAGGGGGGGCGGATCGATCACGCGGGCCACGCGAATGATTTAGCGCGATTGCAGGCCGAAGTGGTCGAGTTCTCCAACGCGGTCCAGGAGGTCGTCAATTGGGTGGACGCGAACGAAGCTTGGGAGGAAACGCTGCTCATCGTGACGGCCGACCATGAAACCGGCGGACTCGACTTCGACTCCGCGACAGGACTTGCCACGTGGTCGACCGACGGTCATACCGCCGCCAACGTTCCGATCTACGCGCGCGGAGTCGGCGCGACGATCGTTGTGGGAATCCTCGATAATACGGACATCTTTGCGCTGACCACGAACTTGCAGTCCGCGGCCTTCCAGCAAGACGTCAATGGGTACCAGGGTGCCGTAGACACCAATCTTTTTGAGGATACGCCGTCTATCGAATATGGAGCCGCGGTTTCGTTGAACGTCGATGGTGATGAACCGGCTGGAACCAGCCGCGACGCACAAGCACTCCTGCGATTTGGGGAGATATTTGGCACGAACGCCGGGCAAATCCCATTGGACGCGGAGATCACGTCCGCGAGACTCGAACTGAACATCACGAATCCCGGCGATAGTGTCTCGCTGCACCGAATGCTCAAAACCTGGGATGCTAATGTTACATGGCAGAGCCTCGGTGAGGGGATCGCGGCCGACGGAGTGGAGGCTTTGGCGGTCGCCGATGCGTCCACGGCCTCGCAGGTAAGCGGTATTGTCTCCATCGGCGTTACTGCAAGCCTGCTCGCCTGGCAGGCCGATCCGTTATCGAATTATGGCTGGGTGCTGTTGCCCACCGGCGGTGACGGCGTTGACTTCGATTCATCTGAAGGGATGATTCCTCCAAAACTGGTCGTGACGTACCGCGCGGCCGAAACCGACCCCAGCGCGCCTGTCGCCGTCGACGACGCCTATGGCCTGGAAGAGGATGGAGTGTTAAGCATCGACGTTTCCTCCGGTATTCTAAACAACGACAGCGATCCGGAAAACGATCCTTTGATCGCGGTTCTCGTCCAGGACGTTTCTCACGGTGATTTGACGCTGGCCGCCGACGGTTCGTTTATCTATATCCCCAATCCCGACTTCAACGGCGTCGACTGGTTTACCTACACGGCCAACGACGGGCAGCACAGCGGGAACATCGCCACGGTCACACTCACGGTCGATTCCGTCAATGATGTTCCCGGAGTAAAAGCGCCAATCGGCGATATGGTTCTCGACGAAGACGCGGTGGATAGGGTAATGAGTCTGTTGGAGGTGTTCGAGGATGTCGATATCCTGACCAACGAAGACGAATTGATCTTTGAGGTCATCGAGAATTCCAATGCGCCTCTCGTGTCCGCCGGGGTGATCGATCATCTGCTCACCCTTCATTTCATGGAAAATCAACACGGCACGTCTACCATTCGCGTTCGTGCCACCGATTCAGCCGGTGCATGGGTCGAGGATGAGTTCAGGGTGGACGTGAACCCAGTGAACGACGTTCCGCTTCTCGTCAACCCGCTCGCGGACCTGACGGTGGACGAGGGTACGGCGCAGACCATTCTTGATCTCTCGGGGGTGTTTGACGACCCGGATATCGTGACGGATGGTGACGCTTTGACAGTCCTCGTGAGTGGAAACGACAATGCCGATTTGGTGACGCCGGAGATTGATGGCTCGGTACTGACGCTGCATTATGCTCCGAACCGCAACGGCACCGCCAACATCACCGTCCGTGCGGTGGATCAGTCGGGGGAATGGGTGGAAGATACACTGCTGGTTACCGTGGCAGCGGCCTCCGTCGACGATCGGGCCATCGGGGAAATGAGTACGCATGGCACGCTTTCCGGCGCCCAGTTGGAAGCAACCTATGCGAATGACGGCGTGTATGAAGTCCTCCAGGAGGTGCCGTACGCGGGGAATCGGAGTCGTCTGGAACACACCTGGGAGTTCGACGTGACTGGCGGGGAAGCCGTGACGTTCTACCTCGAAGCCCATCATGACAGTACGGCAGAGGGTTTTGTCTTCGACTACTCGATAGACGGCCTCACATGGACGACGATGCTGAATGTCGTGAAAACACACGATGATAATGTGTATCAGACCTACTCTCTGCCCGAGTCCACACAGGGAACGGTTTTCATCCGCGTAACCGATACCGATCGTTCCAAGGAACCGTCCCTCGATGCGATATACGTCGATGATATGTTCATCCAATCCGCAAGGGCGAATGCCTTGCCGGTCGTCTCCCTCGCGGCAACGGACGCGACGGCGGCCGAGGAGGGGCCCGACCCCGGAACGTTTACCGTGACGCGGAGCGGCTCCACGAGCGGCGACCTGGTCGTTGCCTACACGATTGGCGGCACGGCGACCGCCGGTGACGACTACCTCACCCTCAGTGGGTCGGTGACTATCGCCGACGGGGCGTCGTCTGCGACGATCGAGATTGTACCGATCGACGACGCGATGGAGGAGGGAGACGAAACGGTCACCCTCACGCTCGCGGCGGACGCGGGGTACGCCATCGGATCTGCCAGCGCGGATACCGTCACCATCCTCGACAATGATGCGGTGCTCTTGCCGGTCGTCTCCCTCGCGGCAACGGATGCGACGGCGGCCGAAGAAGGGACCGACTCCGGGACGTTTACCGTTACACGGAGCGGCTCAACGAGCGGCGACCTAGTCGTTGCCTACACAATCGGCGGCACGGCGACCGCCGGTGACGACTATGTCACCCTCAGCGGGTCGGTGACTATCGCGGACGGGGCGTCGTCGGCGACGATCGAGATTGTGCCGATTGACGACGCGATGGAGGAGGGAGACGAAACGGTCATACTCACGCTCGCGGCGGACGCGGGGTATGTCATCGGATCTGCCAGCACGGACACCGTCACCATCCTCGACAATGACAATGATGTCACGTGGGTTGACTATTATGCCGTGAGTGAGAGGCCGGTGCAGGGCGGTGTCACGGGGAACCTCGAAAACACCCGGGGTAGCGACGACGGCTACGAGGTACTCCAGGAAGCGAAGGTCAAGGGAAAGAGTGAACTGGAGCATTGGTGGACATTTAATGTTTCCGGTGGAGATACCGTCACATTCTACATCGAGGCCTACCGCAACCCGGGTGCGCTCGAAGATTTCGAATTTCAGTATTCGACCGACGGGGAGAACTGGACCACCATGTTGACGATAACGAAGACGGAGGACGACAATCAATACCAGACATACGAGTTGCCCAGCCTGACTGAAGAAACGATCTACGTGCGCGCGGTGGACACTGATCGGACGAATGGCGAAACTGGCCAGGATAGCCTATTTATTGACGACATGTTTTTCCGGGTGGAATAGGCGGTCGGCAAGATTGACCCAGCGCGTAGCACCGTTATGCACGACGTTTGCCCATGGGACGGACAACGCCACCGGGAGCGTCCCGGTCATCCGAGTCGTCGGGTTCCCGGCCGTTCGTTTACAGCCATCCGTGCTCCAGGTACCACTCTCCGGTCTCGCGGATGCGCTGGGCGAGTGGGACGACGGGTTGGAAGCTCAAGTCATGCCGTGCCCTCTCCGGCGAGCATTGCCAGGAACCGGCGGCGATTTCCCGGGCCTTGTCGAGGCCGAAGTAGGTCGGTTTTCCCTTGAGGCGGGCGAGGAGGCTGTTCATCGCGGAGGCCGCCCAGACCATCGGCATGGGGGAGGAAATGGGAACGGTCACCTTCCTGCCCAGTTCGCGTCCCATCATGCGGCCCAGTTCGCGGTAGGTTGGGTCGGTGCCGCACGAGGCGAAATAGAGGCCTCGAGGATCGGCCTCGGTGCCGGACGCCTGGAGTTCCTCGACGGAAATCCGGTCTCCGTCTCGGGCCGCCCCCAGGAGCACCTCGATCAACTCGGCCACGTGGATCAGCGAATACCGCGCGTTTCCCCTTCTTGGAGAAGCGTGGAAACGGAAGTAGTAGGGACTACGAAACGCGATCAACAGGGCCGCGTCGTACGGACCGAAGACGATACCGGGGCGGATGATGGTGATGGGGACGCGGTCGGCGAATTCCCTTGCCGCCAGCTCGGCGCGGTGCTTACTGCGGCCGTAGTCGGAGACCGGTGCCGGCGGATCCGATTCGATTCGGGGTCGGCCGGCGATGACCGGTCCCGCGGCCGCCAGGGAAGAGACATAGACCAACACCGGCGGATTCGAGACACCGGCGCAGGCGGCGGCCAGATTCCGCGTTCCCTCCACGTTGACGCGGTCCAATTCGGATTTTCTCAGCGCAGCCACCATGCCCGCCAAATGAAAGACGACGTCTTGCCCCGCGACCGCGGCGCGAAGGCTCTCGGGGTCGGACATGTTCCCGAGGTGGCCAACGACGTCGAACGACCGCAGCGACGGCGGCGCCTCCCTGCGGATCAGGCACGTCACGCGGTACCCATCGCCGACGAGTCGTTCGACGAGGTTTCGACCGATGAATCCGGTGGCTCCGGTGACGAGGATATTGGACATGGAGTCGTCTTGATAGATGCCGGAAGGCGGCGCGACGCGGCGAGCCCGCAATCGCCGCGTCTAGCGATCCTCCAGCCCGAGTTGTATCAGTTTCTTGTGCAACGTATTGCGGTTGATCCCCAGCCTGGCGGCCGCCTTCACCTGGATCCGGTCGCATGCGAGCATGACCTGACAGATCAACTCCTTCTCCGTCCGGCTGACGATCTGGGCATAGAGATTATCGGCGTCCGGACCGGCCTCCTCGATTCCCTGTTGGACCAGCCGCTGCGCGAGCGACTCCAAGTCGAGCGCGGCGCCAATCCGGGGCGACTGCTTGCCGAGAACGGCGTGCGGAAGGAGATCGACCGTCAACTCATCGCCGGTTGCCAGAACGACCGCGCGTTCAATGTAGTTCTGCAGCTCGCGGACGTTGCCCGGCCAGGAATACTCCTTCAGCCGTTCCATCGCCTCGGGGCGGATATGCGGAACGTGGCAGCGGTTCTCCTCGTTGTAGATCCGCATGAAATGGTGGACCAGTGCCGGAATATCTTCCTTCCGTTCGCGCAGCGGGGGCACGTAAATCGTAATGACGTTCAGACGGTAATACAAATCCTCGCGAAAACGGTCCGCCTCCACCTCCGCGAACAGATCGCGGTTGCTCGCGGCGATGACCCGGGTATCCACGCGGATCGTTTCCGTGTCGCCGACGCGCTCGAATTCGTGCTCCTGCAAGACCCTCAGGAGTTTAACTTGCAGCTTGGGCGTGGTGGAGTTGATTTCGTCCAGGAAGATCGTGCCGGTGTGGGCCGCCTCGAAACGCCCGATCCGGTTCCCCACCGCTCCGGTGAAGGCGCCTCGGACATGGCCGAAGAGTTCGCTTTCCAGCAGGCTTTCGGCCAGGGCGCCGCAGTTGACCCGGACGAAGGGGCCGCTACCGCGCGGGCTCAGCCGGTGCAGGGCGTTGGCGATGAGTTCCTTGCCGGTTCCGGTCTCGCCCAAGAGCAACACCGAAGCATTCGACCGGGCGACCTGGCGGATCAGCCGGTAGACGGTCTGCATCGCCGGCCCGGAACCGATCAATTCCGGGGTAGGGGGACTGGTGGTTTCCGTGAAATTCGCTTCAGGCACAGGGGGGAGTCGTCGTTTTGCGTCTGGACATCGGCACACGGCCGCAAGAGGACCGCGGCACGCACCGGCCACCGTGGACCGGTCACTCCTCTTTGTCTTCTTCGGCTTGGCCCTTCTTCTCAATGGCATCCAGGATGGAGCCAAGCACCGCCTGCGTCGGCTTATCATGCCGCTCGCTCGCATTGTAGCGGTCGTATTGCTTCTGAATGCGCGGCACGGTCAGTTGAACGCCGTAGCGATTCACGCTCCCGGCGAAGGCCGCGGCAGCCGCCCGGCGGACCTCGATGGGGAGACTGATCCTCGACGCCAATTCGACCAGCGTCTCTTGGCTTTCAGGAGACGGAATCGTCTGGAGCACGCGGATCGCCCCTTCCATCGTCTCCGGTGATTTCAGAGCGGTCGCCACCGCGCCGCGAGCCCGGCGGACATCGAAAAGGGGACCCTCGGTCTCTCCGAGGTGAGCAAGCCGCGCGAGCGACTGTGCCGCTTGCGCCAGGCGCGACGACGCGGAAACGGACGAATCGCCCGCCAACTTCCGCAATTCCTCCAACTGCCATTTCACCGCCTGCTCGTCGTTGGGGCGGGGGAAAGCGGCCGTTCGGGGTATCTTCTGAGCGACCCGTTCCGCCCGGTCGTCGTACCCCTCGCGTGCCAAGACGGCGACCGGAAGAAAGGCCGTTCGCGAATCGCGGCGGAGTTGTTGCAGGAAGTTGTCGACGTCCGGTTCGTTGAGAGCGGCGTCGACGAACAGGACTTCGTAATCCGGATTCGAAAGGAGCAACCGCATTGCCTCGCGTCCGGTCACCGCGGTTTCGACCTTGAACCCCGCCTTGCCGAGCTCACCGAAGAGGGTTTGCAGCAAGGCGATCCGCGGGCCGAGAATGAGCGCACGAGACTGACCTCGCGAGGCGGCGAAGAACGAAAGCGTATCGATAACTCGCCCCGCGCCGGGAAACGGAACCTCCGGTTTCATATCCAAGATCGCTCCAACCGCGGCCAACCGCAAGCGGCGGTCCGGGTGCTGCATCGCGGCGACCAACGGCGTCACCCCGTTACCGGAGGACAACATTTCGGCCGACCCGGCGGTGGCCAGCCGCCGCGCGGCGATGATTGCCGCCGGGATGTGGCCGGTGGCCATCGCGTCGTCAAGAACCGTTTCGAGGATTTCCGCGGGAATTTGATCGGCGAAGGAGTCGAGTTCTCCGGACGTCACGACGTCGAGCCCTTTCCGGTGGGCGGCCTCTTCGAAAACGCACGTCAAATGGAGCCTCGCCGCCGCCGGATCGTCCGGAAGGAGAATCGTCGCGGCCCGGGCCAACTTCACCGCCATCCGCCGCCGCGCCGCCTCTGGGGGGAATAGCATCAACTCCGGCGCCTTCGGCCGTGAATCATAAACCCACAGCGGGACGTTTCCGGCCGCGTCAGTCTCCATTACCTGACGCCCGTCGAAGTACCTCTGCGCGCGGTCGATGAGGACCTGTACGGCCTCGTCGCGGTTCGGCTTAGCCCCCATGAGTTCATCGAGCGCGGCCGACGCGGCCTGGCGGGTCGCGTCGTCGTCGTGGTGCTCCGCGTAGGCGGCAAGGAGGTGAATTGCCGCCCCCTTGTCGCCGATTCGCCCCAAGGCCGAAATCGCCGCGCGGACCGTGTCGGGGTCTTCCGCGTCGAGCATCGCGATCAAGGGCTTGACGGCGTCCGGGCCGAGTCGGAGCAATAAACCCCACGCGGCGCCGTGCCGGACGGCTTGCTCCGGATCGCTCAGAATACCCATTAAGGGGGCCACGGCGTAGGGTCCGGCCTTGATCAGGCCGACGGCCGCGTCGGCGCGGGTCTTCGGATCGTCGGACGCAAGTTGGTTGGTGAATTCAGCGAGCCGTGCCGCGTCGCGGACCCGGGCTTGATGCGCACCGAGGGCTTTGTCGATCAGTGGCGTGATTTCCGGCCGCAAGTCGGTCTTGGAGCCCATTTCCACCAGGGCCGCCTCGCCGAGTTCGTCCACCAGTGATGCCAGGGCCGCCGCATCGAGGTTCGCGTCGGCCACCTGCTTCACCATCTCCTTGGCGAGGTCCGGGCGTTTCAGGTCGTTGAGGATTCTCGCGGCACGGAGCAATTCCGCCGGCGTGGACGGTTTGGTTTCCAGAATCGCCGCGACGGCCGGGTCTTCCGGTTGCACCGATTTCATCCATTCCGGCTCCTCCTCGGGGGCCGCCTCGGAATCCGCCGCGGCCGGTTCCTGCGCACCGCAGGGGATCGCCGGGAGCATGCCGGTTGCCAGGAGGACGAGGACCGGTAGTGAAACGCAGATCAGTAGGGAGTTCAGGATGTCGCGCCTTATTCGCATCGTCGACCTCTCTCGTGCCGGAGGTGTTCTTTCCATCGTTCAATCTGTTTCATGACGAAGACGGGACCCGTCGAACCATACGACGCCGTCGCTTTCACGGAGTTTTCCGCCCCCAACACGGCGTAGACGCCTTCATCCGGCTCCGGAAGCCCCTCGCACAGTTCTTCCAAAGGCAGGTCACTCAGCCGGACGCCTTGGTCCAGCGCCTTGCGGACGAGTGAGCCGATCATCCCGTGCGCGGTGCGTTGCGGAACTCCGCGGCGGATGAAGTACTCCATCAGGACCGTGGCGTCGAGGTAGCCCCGATCGAGGCGTTCGGCGATTGCGCCGCGGTTCAGCTTCGCCCCGGCGATAAGGGGAGCGGCCAGCGCTAGGCAGATTTCCACCGTGTCGAACGCGTCGAAAAGAGGCGGCTTGTCCTCTTGCAGGTCCCGGTTGTACGCCAGCGGCAGCCCCTTCACCAGCACCAGCAGCGTTTGCAGGTCTCCCACCACCCGGGCCGTCTTGCCGCGAATGAGTTCGAGCGTGTCCGGATTGACCTTCTGCGGCATGATTGACGAACCGGTACAGAACGCCTGGGGGAGCTTGAGGAAATTGAACTCGACCGTCGACCAGAGAATCCACTCTTCGGCCCAGGTGGAGAGGTGCTCGGCGATCATCGCCAGCGCAAAGACGAATTCGAGGACGAAATCGCGGTCGCTCGACGTATCGAGACTGTTTTCGGTGACGCCGTCGAAACCCAGCCGCCTTGCCGTGTCGTGGCGGTCGATCGGCAGGCTCGTTCCGGCAAGGGCCGCCGCCCCCAAGGGGCACACGTTCACCCGGCGCCGCGCGTCCGACAGCCGCGCCCGGTCGCGCTGGAACTTCTCGCAGTACGCCAGCCAGTAGTGCGGGGCGAGGACCGGCTGCGCCCGCTGCAAGTGCGTATACCCGGGCAAAACGCAGTCCAAATCGGCATCGCACCGCTCGACGAAGGCGCATTGCACGTCGGCCAGCCTCGCGTCGATTTGGTCGATCGCGTCGCGGACCCAGAGCCGGACGTCGGTGGATACCTGATCGTTCCGGCTGCGGCCGGTGTGCAGCTTCCGCCCGACGTCACCGATCCTGTCGATCAGAGCCTTCTCGATGTGCATATGGATATCTTCGAGTTCGATCCGGTACTCGAACTCGCCGGACTCGATCTCCGCGCGAATCTCATCGAGCCCTTGATGGATTCGCGCGGTTTCCTCGTCGCTGAGCAGTCCAACCTTCGCCAGCATGGCCGCATGGGCCTTCGACCCATCGATATCGTGGGCGTAGAGCCGTTTGTCGAAACTCACGCTTTCGCTGAATTTCTCCATCCGGCGGTCGGTGTTTTCGTTGAATACGCCTCCCCAGGCTTTTTGTGACATCGGCGTTTCGAATTCGTTGAAGTTCGTCAGTTCACGAAGCCGTGCGGCCGGCACGGTGGATCACGGTTGATCCCTCCTTGCGAAAGGAGGGCCGGATCATCATTTCCCCTGAATTCAGGATACGACACTCCGGCCGGGGGATTACCATTTCGGCCGCCGCGATTCGCGTGATGCTCGCTATTGCCGGTCCCCCGCACGTCGCTACGGAGCGACAAAGCGCCAGTTTAGGACTCCACCGAGCGACTGTCAAGATCGGGGTACGATTCCCCCCGCCAGAAGGTTCTTGGGCGGTTGATGTCTTCCGCCTTCGGCCGGTGAAGCCGGGACGCCGCAGTGTCGATCCAGGCGATGCGGGGCCGAGCGTCGGGGAACCCGATCAATCCTCGCCGATGGCGAAACCGTCCATGAGGGAGTATTCCAGCTCCGTCTCCTCGTTGATTTGAACCTCCTCCCAATCCGGGTTGTCCAGGTGCCGGTTGATCCGCCGCGCAATCCATTCTTGCTCCGCCTGGAAAAGCCACCGGCCAAAGAGCGGCTGCTCTCCCACCGCACTGACGCGAACGGCATAACTGAGTTCACCGACGAATCACTCGGCTGGATCCGGCGGAAATCTCGATCAGGAGCCGATCCTCGCCCGTCCAGGCCGCGATGCGACGACCCGGCGCCGGATCCTCCACCGGCTTCAGGATTACCGGAAACACCCCGGCCGATGCCGCCGGACGCCGTGAAGCCCCCTCGGCCCAAAGCGGCACTCCGCATTCGGGGCAAAGGGGTCGGCTGATGTTCTCCGGCACGAAGTAGTCCGGAAATCGGTATTCACAGTGGGGACAACGGCGTTGGTCCATCGGTATCAAACCCCCGGACTGCAATTCGTTATCAAAACCTCATCAAATAGAGTGTAGGTCATTCTCCGTTCGAAGGGGAACCCGGCAAACATTCCCCCCCGTTCGTCGTGGCGCGTTCCTTGGTCGGGACATCGTTTGGGGGCATGGCATACTATCGCTCCCGCGTCGGTCCCTTGGTGATCATCTCTCCGTCGGCGCGGTCGCCGAGGAGTTTGAGGACGGCCTGGTCGCAGGCGTCGCCGACGCAACGGACCATGCCGTCGCCGAAGAGGAGGTTGACGACGGCGGCATGCTCGGAACCGAAACCGCCGACGAACCGCGCCGCCCTCTGAATGGCTTCCTCTTCCGTCTCGCCGTCCGCCGCCGAGGTCGTCTGGAACGGGGACGGAACGCCGTCGGAATAGTACCCGCCCGATCCGCTTCGCTCGAACGCCGCCGAATTCCGCAGGGTCGCGCGGCTGCCGGACATCCATCCCAGATCGCAGTCGCTCGTCAGCTTGTCCCCCAGAAGAATCGTGTGTGTCGTCCCGTCGGTAATGTCGTCCATCCGCGTCCGGCTGTTCAAGTAGAAGACGCCGCCGTTGTCCGCGTCAATCGGCCTCTCCGTCCCTCCGCAGCAGGCCGCGTAGTCGCTCGGCGCGCGCCAACCGCGGTCGGAAAAGTCATTCGCGAGAATCCCCGGCGGCATGATCGGAAACTCGGACATCCCCATGCCGCCCGGAAACCCCTCGTGCGCTAGGTCTTCCGACATCAGATCCACCGGCTGCCCACCTTCCGGCGCCGCACCCTCTCCCGCTTCCACCGGTTCCCCCCCGGGCATCATCCCCCCTGCCATACCCATCCCCTCGTCCATTCCCATTCCCATGTCCATTCCCATTCCCATGTCCCCTTCCATCCCCATTCCCATGCCGAGACCCATGCCGAGACCCATGCCCAACCCCGGATCGTTTCCCAGGACCTGGCTGCCCACGCTGGGGCACCCGTAGAGGGCAATCTGCACCGGTCGCACCGTGGCGTTCTTATCGGCGAAGACGGTCGACTTGTCGGCGTGGTCGAACGTCACCTGCTCTTCGATGAAGGGGAGAATCCACACGGCCCATCCGAGCTGCTTCCCCTCCGGCAGATTCAGGACCGGCCCCTTCTCATCGATGACGCCGGGGGGAAGGACGCCGTGCGTCGACTCGTATTGATGCATGGCGACCCCCAACTGGGCCAGGTGACTACAGCACTGGGCCCTTCGCGCCGCCTCCCTCGCCGATTGTATCGCCGGTAACAAGAGGGCGATCAAGATGCCGATAATCGCGATCACCACCAGCAACTCCACCAACGTAAAACCGTACCTTTTCGAGCCTTTCATGGATATCTCCATTTCGGTTGTATGAATTCTCCGTTTGCCGTATCCGGACCACCCTCGCCGGGCGCGCCGCGAATGCACGTTACAGCCGTACTTCCTTCACCCGCTGCGCGCGTTTCGTTCCCTCCGAGGGGAACGTCGCCGTGGCGCGGAGGATTTGCTTGTCTTCTTTCTTGACGATTTCGATTTCGACGGTCGCGCCGCGGCCGCCGAGCGATTCCGGCGCGATCGTCCAGGTTTCGCCGGAATACTCCGGATTCGCGGCGTGCCTCGCGGCGGCCCGTTCGATGCCGGCCTCGGCCAGCCAGTCCGCTTGGAGGCGCGCGGCGGCCGTTTCCTGATTCGCCTTGGCCACCAGCGTCGAGCGGACCATGACCAGACCCAGGGCCGCGACCATCGTCACCGCGACGATGGCGACCAAGAGGGCCGCTCCGCGCCGATGGGACCGGTTTCTTCTCGTTTGCATCACGGCTCTTCCCTTCTTTCGTGGAACCTGCGGTCACGGCCGAGAACCGCTTCGACGACCGTCGAACGGCCCGCCCTCAACGCCGCGGCGATCTCCAGACGCAGCAGGATGTCTTTCTCAATCGCCTCGGTCGTGACCGTCGCGACGGTCACGATCGCCTCCTTCGGAAAAACGAACTCACTCGTGGAGAGGACGGCCTCCCCCTGCATCAGCCGGCGCCGCAGCCGGTCCGCGGCGACGGAGTATTCGACCACGCGGTCGCCTTCCATCGACAGCCGCCAGGCGCCCGGGGCGGCTTCGTCCGGCTCGAACCGCCGCGCCGCGTGGACATCGCCGCGAAACGCCTCCGCGGCGGCGGCGACGGAGCGGATATCACCGGCCGCGGCGGAAGTTCCCTTTTCCGCGTCGACGGCCAGTTGGATCGTCAAAACGCCGACGAGCATAACCGCGCTGGTCGCGGCGACGACCGCGCTCATCTCGATGAGCGTGTACCCGGCTCGCCGGGCGTTTCCCGCACGAATCGTTCTCATGGTTGGGGCTCCTCTGGTTTGTCGCCCGGTTCCGCCACCCGTTCTTCGGCTGGCTCCTCCGACGTTTCCGGCGGAGCCCCCTCGCCGGGCTTCTCTTCCGCCGCCGCATTGGAAGGCTGTGCCCCCTCCTCGACCGGCCCGGCCGCGTAGCGCCATGTCGAGAGCCGGACCGGAAGGCCGCGGGACCCTTTCCAATCCACCTCGACCACCACGTGCCTCGCAAGGGTTGCCTCCGGCGCCGAGGCTGCCTCCTCCACGGCGACGGAAATCCGCGGACGCGTCACCCGCTTCGCGAAGGCATCGCTGGGGGGCGGCGGATTCTCCACGGCGGCGTCGAGCCGCTCAAACGGCAAGATGCTCAACCGCTCCAGGGTATTCGCCGCCTCCTGGTGGGCCGCGGCGCGTGCGGCGGTCCGCACGGCGGCCTGGCTGACGGCGCTAACCGTCTTCAGCGCCAAGCCCATGGCGGCGACCAGAACGAAGACCGCGACCAGGATTTCAAACAGCGTAAAACCACGTCGACCGCACAAAAACCGGTTCATACCAATGCCTGAATCAACGAGACGAGGGGAAGAAACAAACCGATCACGACGAAACCCACGAACAGCCCCAGCAGGCCGATGACGAGGGGAAAGACGACTTGAAGCAGCGCGCAGAGCCGGTAGCCCCTGCGCCGGCGGATGGTCTCGGCCCTGTGCCGCAGGGCCCAGGCCACGTTGTCGTTCATGGCCGCCGCGTGGAACATGCCGATGTCGGTCGCGTTGAAAATGCCGTTCGACTTGAGGGCTTCGGTCCACTGCCGGCCCCCTTCGATTTCGGCCAGAGACCGAACCAGCCTCGCCCTAACGGTGCCGTCGACATGGTAATCGGCCAGGATGGAGAGCGTTTCTTCGCTCGGGTGGCGCTTTTCAAAGCCGAGCGCCATCGCTTCCATGACGTCGGCGGCGACCGAGCGGCGCGAAAACAAGAATCCCCCGGCCCCCGCCCCAAGAGACTGCACGAGAGTGTACAGCAGGAGGAATCCTCCGAAGAGGACCGCTGGAAGAAGGAGAATAAACGCGATTCCGGCGAACGACCCGGCCGTGGCGATAAGCGTTTGGGTGAGTCGGGGCAGCTCCATCGCGTACTCGTGAAAGATATCCTCGTAGGCCGGTACGATCGTCACGAAGACAAATGCCAGAATCGGGATGAAAAGAAAAAAGCATGCATTGACGTAGAAAAACCTCCCGGCGAGGGAAGTCCACATCGGCGAGTCGGACGCACGTTCCCCGGCCGCCAGTCTCAGCCCCGAGGGGAGATCGCCGACCGCCTCCCCCAGGCGGATCGGCGCCTGGGCGGACCAAGGCAGCAGACCCGGCACGCAGTGGGCCGCGACGCTCAACGAGTGCCCCGAGTGGAGCAGCGACGCCAGATCGGCGATTTGTCTTTGCATGCGATGTGCATATTCCTTTCCGTGGGCCTCGATGACCGAAGCCAACGGCATACCCCGCTCCGCGGCGGCCGCCAGCGCCTGCAAGAGATTCCGTTTGCGCCTGGATTCCGCCCGGATGACCGCCAGGCAGAGGGTGAAGCCGAGTATTCCGAGAACGAGAAACCCGAAAACGTGCAGTAACCCGAAGGCGGCGGTGACGGAGGCAACCAGAAGGGCGACGATCAGGAATGCCTTTCTCACGGCTCGCAGTATGGTCATGTTTGCATCTCCTGAATCATCTGAGAGAATCAATAACGCTGATCAGCGGCAGCAACAGCGCCCCAACGAAGAACGGAATCACCGACGCGATGACCAACAGGGTGATCGGCAGGACGAGCGCGGCCACGTATTCGCACTGGGTAGAGGCCCTTGCGGCGAACGTGCTCTCGGCGGCGCGGAAGGCCTCGCCGAGGCGGCCGGTCTCCCGACCCCAGCGGACGGACGGAATCATCGTCGGCGGTAGCGACACTTCGCGGTCGATCAACAGATCCAGCGGGTCCCCCCGTTCCACGCCGCCGGCCAGCCGCCGCGAGACGTCTCGCAAGTGGGGGCTGCCGGAGGCGTCTCCGGCCCAGCGGAGCGCGTCCGGGAGGGGCCGTTTCCGTTCGATCAACAGCGCCGTCAGCCTCGCAAACCGCTGCAAGCGGCTGTACCGGCGCAATCGCCCGACGAGCGGAACGCCATACGTCAACCGCTCTATCGAGGCCGGAACCGGCAGAACCCAGACGCCGACCGCCGCGGCGGCCAATACGCACAAGAGGCCGACGAAGAGGGGAAGCCCCGTCGTGAGAACGAAGAGGACGACCTTCGTGATCTCGGGAAGTTCGATCTCGAAATCGTTGAATATCTCCACGAACTGGGGCACCAGGAAGAGGGCGAAGAAGAGAACGAGGACGGCCGTCATGGCCAGCACGAAGGAAGGGTAGGCAAATATCGTCCAAATCCGCCGGCGCATTTCCCTTCGCGCGCGGAACAGGTCGACCAATTCCTGCATCACCTCGGCGGGGCTTCCGGAGCCAACCGCGGCGACGAGCAACTCGCGGACCGGCCGCGGCACGTCCGCCTCTTCCAGGGCCGTTGCGATCGGCTCTCCGTTTTCCAGCCTCGCCGCGGCGGCCCTCAACCGCGCCCCGACTTGTCCCTTTCCCAATTCGTCGGCCATCGCCCGGAAGCCGTCCGACAGCGGCACCCCCGCGCGGACCGTCGCCGCTACTTCCACCGCCACATGCGGTTCTTTCTCACCCATTTCCCATCTCCCTGATCCCTCCCTTATACTTTATGCCTCTTGCCTTCTCTCTCACTCCGCATCACGTCAAACTCAACATCAACGACACGTAGGGCACGTAGACCGCCAAAATGAAGGCCGCCGCGACGATCCCGCCGATGATCCCGGTGCAGACGATCGGGGCGAATCCGCGGACCGCCTCGGCGTCGAACCGGGCACGCCGATGGTAGGTTTCCCGGGCGTGCCGCAGGCTGGGGAGCAGGTCGCCGCGCGTCGCGCCGCCGAGGAGGAGCCATCCGAACAGGGGCGGAAACCCCGCGTTCCGGAAATCCGCGACCGCCGGAGGCCTTCCCGACTCCAACCGGTCCGCGAGGATCGAGGCCGCGCGGAGCGTTTTCTTATCGCCGGTCACGTCCGCCGCCAGACGCAACGCCTCGCCGAAGGGGACGCGGCTCTCGATCAGAACGGTCAGGACATCCAGAAACACGGCCGCCCTCGTGTCGCGGAGCAACCGGGGCATGAACGGGACCCACGCGAAGAGTATCCGCGAAACCGCCGACGCGCCGAGTGCGGCCCTGGACGTTTGATACCACCAGAAGAGGGTAACGGCGAAGAGGGCCAGCGGAACGACCACCCCCCACGTCGCGGCCGCCTCGGAGACGGAACGGATCATTCCGATCGTGCGTCCGCCCAGGCCGAAATCGTCGAGGGCCGCCCAGGTCCGCGGACCAATGAACGCCGCGTAGAGGACGAACCCCAGCCACGCGGCAAACGCGACCAGGATGGGGTAGACCATCGCCGAGAGGATCGACCGCCGCATCGTATCCAGCCGCGCCAGGGCTGTCGCAAGGGCCTCCAGGGCGGCCGCCGGCCGGTCCGAACGCAGCGCCGCTTTCATCACCCCCTTGTACACGCGCGGAAGATTCGCCCCGACCGCGTCCAGAGCCGTTTCGAGCGACTCCCCCGCCGAAAGCCGCTGGGCCAAGGCGTCGGTCACCCGGCGCAAGTCCCGCGGCAGTTCCCCGCCCATCGCGGTCAGCGCCGACTCCAGCGGCACGCCCGCACGTATCAGCGTGGCGATCTCCCGATTGAGCGCCGAAAGTTGCTCCAGCGTCACCGCCTTAACCGATCGTCCTTCAGCCATACCGCTTCCTCACTGCTCAACACAAAGGGGACAACTAGGCTTCCTCCTCCCCAACCGCGAACGCATCTCCGAACACCCGGCGAATCTCCCGGGGGCTGGTCGTTCCGCTGCGCAGCGCGTCCATTGCCCGGTCGAATCGGGTCCGCATTCCGGCCTGAACGGCCCGGGCCTCGATCGTTGCCGAATCGCTCCGCGAGAGAATCGCCCGGCCGACTTCCGTCCGCCGCGGTGTCAGCATTTCAACCAGGACCATCCGGCCCTGATATCCCGTTCCGCGGCAAGACTCACAGCCGGCCGCGAGGCGGGCACGCCCCACCGGCAGGCCGAGCAGCTCGGCCGGGTCCTCCGTCCAAGTCGCGCAGTCGCACAACCGCCGCACGAGCCGCTGGGCGAGAATCGCCAAGACGCCGCTGCGGAGCATGTACGGTTCGACCCCCATATCGGAAAGCCGGCTGACCGCCTCGGCGGCGCTGCCGGCGTGGAACGTCGTCAAAATGAGATGCCCCGTCAGTGACGCGCAAAACGCCGTCTGGGCCGTCTCCTGATCGCGAATCTCGCCCACGAGGATCACCTCGGGGTCTTGCCGCATGAGGAACCGCAGTCCCTCGGCCATGGTGAACCCGCGCTCCGGCGAAACCTGCGACTGGGACACGCCGTCGACGGCCGTTTCGATCGGGTCCTCAAGAGAGACCAGGCTCCGCGGCCCGTTCTCGGCCGCCGCGGCCAATTCCCGCAGGCAGGCGTAGACGGTCGTCGTCTTGCCGCTACCGGCCGGCCCGCAGACGAGAATCGCCCCCGAGTTCTCCCCCAGAAGCCGCTGCAGCTCCGTCTCGACTTCCGCCGGAAACCCCAGTTCGGCCACGGTACGGAAGCGGGTCTCGCTGGGAAAAAGGCGGATCACGGCCTTCTCGCCGTAGAGGGTGGGAAACGTACTCAGACGCATCTCCACCCCGTCGCGAGTCGGAATGCGGCCCTCCTGCGGGACGTCGGTGTGGTAGGTAAGCAGCCGTGCCAGGACTTTTAACCGCGCGACGATGTTCGGCGCGATTTCGGTGTCGAAAGAAGCCGCCTCGTGGAGCAGCCCGTCGATTCGGTACCGCAGCGAGAGCCCCGCCTTGCCCGGCTGCAAGTGGACGTCGCTGGCATTGGCGTTGCGAGCTACTTCCAAGACCGCGTCGACCAGCTCCGTGACACGCTCCGCGCCGCAGGCAAGGAAGCGGTCGAAATGACCGGACAATAACTGCGGCGATGCCGTTTGCGCCATAAAACCCTGACCGAACGAGAGGCGATCCGATGTGAAACGAGACGATTTCTTCCGCGACGCGCCATTCCCGGCGGGCCGCGCGAGGCGAGTTCGAGTGAACGCCCTCTTAGCCCCCCAGCGGGAGCGCCCTCGTCTTCGCTGAGCCTTTTTTATACCAAACCTTCCATCGAAAGTCAAAGAACTGCCGAGTTGCCGCCGGAAAAATACCCCATAAAGGGGGCGGTTTTGCGACTGAGGGATACACAATGGAATATCCCGATCAATACAGTTTTCGCACCGAAACCGGCAGCTTTGCTCGTGAGCGGGCGACGACGACGTCGAAAGTGTCCGGTCCAAGCCAGACGACCGGTTCGCTGACCGTTTCGTCCACTACGGCGACGATGGCCTGCGTGGAGCGGAGGCCTCCGAGCCAATTCCGTCGGTCGCTGACGTAGAGCAAGTCGCCGGCGCTCGCCTCGGCCGCCTCGGCCAGGCCTTTGGAAACGGTCACCGCCGGCAGACTCCCTTCGCCGACCACCGCGGGTTCCGAGTCGAGCTTTCGAACCTCGGCGGCGCATTTCGGGTAGGTCGCCTCCGTTCCCGGCGAGCCCTT